>NZ_JBEXUE010000035.1:0-37431 GCF_040614275.1 Streptosporangium sp. NPDC006013 | reverse complement strand
GCACGGCCACCGGGTCATTTTCATGAGTGGGGTAGCTGCCCTTACCGGGCACGAACGGAACCTCCCGCGCCTGCGACACCCCAGCGAAATGAACCCATTTCTCAGCCTCGTCGTATTCGGCGAACGACGCGACGGGCTTACCGCTTGACCGCCTCAGGTGCCGGTTGAGCGCCGTGCGGGCCTCCTGCAGGGCACCGTTCTGCAGGGACTTGATGATCTCGCTCGACCAGGTGTCCACCTTCTGCTCGATGGTGTGGAGCTGTCCCTGGATCTGGGTGAGCTGGGCGATCGACACCTGCTGCAGTTTCAGGACCTCGTCGAACTTGCCCAGCATCTCGGTGTAGATGACGTTGAGATTCTTGTTCACGGCGTCGAACTGCTTGTACATGACGGTCTGGAGTGTGACCACCTCCTGGCGGAGCTTGCCGAGCTCGGTCAGGATCCGCATCTCTATGCTCGGCTGACCGGCCTGGAAGAGCGGGAGCAGGGCTCCGATCGCACCGAGGATGTTCCCGGTGAGCACCACCGACCCCAGGGAGAAGATGGCGTCCTGCAATCCCTTCCCGGCGATCTTCGGGAGATAGTCGTTGATGGCGCTCGCGACCTTGACGGCCGCCTCGCCGAGGTACTTCACCCTCCTGCCGCTCTCCTTGTCGGCGAAATCCACGACGCTGACGAGCCCTTTGAGTCCCTGCTCGACGTGCTTGATGTACTTTCCGCGTTGCGCGGCGCTCTCCTGCGCCCGTTCGAAGGCGGACTTGCAGTCGGCCAGGGCATCCGTGCGGATGGCGACTCCGGGCGCGCAGGGCGGTTCCGCGGGAGCGGAGGTGCTCCAGAGGAACGCGCCGTCGTACGTGCTCTGCAACTCGTCGATCGCCTCGACCGCGTCCTTGATGATCTTGTTGTTCGCCGCCAGCAGGACGCCCAGCCTCTTGTCGACCTCCTGCTGCCATCTGGGGTCGCCCGGTGAGTACTTGAGAATCTCGCTGAGCCCGACCACCTCGTTGAGCTCGGCGTCCGCCAGGAACTCCGCGGTCGTCGCACTGGCGGTGATACCGGATCGGACACCGACCTGGGAGTTCCAGACCCGCACCGCGGGGTGATCCGCCCCCAGGTCCAGCGCCACCTTCCGGATCCGGCCCGCACCGGCGAGGCTCACCTCGTCCAGGAGAATGGAGGTCTCCTGGTCGGTGTACCGCTGCGCGGCGAGCGCGTCCGACCAAGTGTCGTACCGCGAGATCGGCGAGATGACCAGGTCGCGCAGCGCATTCTTGACGGTGGCGGCGACCCCCTCCATTCCCGGAACCCGCGCGCCCACCTCGGCGATCCTGGACATGAGGTCCACGCTGTCCTTCGCGTCGGCCTCCGAGCCGAGTTTCTGGTCGATCTGTTCCGAGGCGGCCTGAAGCCGGCTGAGATACTGCTCCTCGGTCAGCCCCGGCGAGGTGAGCACGAGTGTCCCCAGATACTCGCTGAGCAGACTGTCCCTGTACGGCTTCGGGCTCTTGAGGTGCGTGGCCGTCGCGTGCAGCCTGGTGTTCAAAGCCTCCTGTTGCGCCGGCGACGGATCGGCGTACACCGGAGGGGCGAACGTTGCATGTGTCAGGCTCGCGGTGAGCACGACGGTCATCACCGTCGCGACCAGCCGGCTCAGCCGGGACACCCGTCCCCGACGTTGTGGGCGGTCAATTTTTCTCCATCTCGACCTCACTGAGGGTCCTCTCGCATAGATGCCGGCCGGGGGAGTCCGGCCGGAGTGAACTCGGCGATGGGGAGGCCACCTGTCCGAGGTCACGCCGCGAGAGCTCGGGGCTACGGCCTTCCGCGAAGCCGTGCCTGGTGACACACCTGGTCGACGGCCGGCCCAGGTTTCCTCGTTATCCGGCACGGAGACTGCTGGGGAGGCGAGCTGCCGCTACGAGGTCGTCATATGGGTTTCCAGAGCAGATGCTCCGCGCCCAGCACGCGGAGGTGACGGACTCGGCATCGTCGGCCGGCGCGTGTCGTCACCGGCGTGGCGGGGGCCGATGTCATCCCATGTCGTATTCGATTCACACCCATCTGGTGCGGCTTCTCCGTCAGCAGCGCGTGAGTCCACCCACATCCGGGAGAGGAGGTGCCCGCGACGTTCCCACCGGCAGTGATCGCTGCCACGCTGCTCGGTTGCCTGCGGATGTCGGCAGGAGGCCGTACGTGTCCCATGACACTTCCTGAATGCAAGCCTGATCGAATGATCGAAGCGTCACTCAAATCGCTTATGAGGGACTTATGGGAACTTGGATGCCCCCTTTTAGTTCATCTTTAGTTCATCGTTGTGCTGGTCGGAAACAGCCACGGACAGACAGGCAGCAGGCGTCGACCCGGCCACCCGCCCAGGCGCCAGATCACGGAGAGCTGCGACGATATGGGGTTTACTCGGAGACCTCCGGCGGTGTCGGGCGAGTGATCGGTGACGACGTGTGATCAGGTGGTGGAAACCGCGATGGGAACGAGGGCGACCCTCATGCCGGGGTTGAGTCGCTCCAGATCCCGGATCTTGTTATGGCTCTGACGTTTGAGACCGAGAGTGTCGAAGTAGTCGGCGCCCAGGTCCTGGAAGCGCAGGCCTTATCGGTTCCGGGTTGGCCATTGATCTGCCCAGACGGCCGGCAGGACCTGGAGTTGATGCAGGGTCTTGTGGAGGGTCAGACCACCCCGGCTTCCTTTGGACCGGTCAGCCGAAATCCGCCGGGAATGGGTGGGCGACTTCAGCCGCTTGGAGAGGTCTTCACCGTCCGTAGCGGCAATCTGATGAGCCGCCGGACGTGGAGGATGCCCCCGTCGTCATCCTCGACAACCCTGGTGCCTGACCCAGTCATCGGCTGGCCCCCTCGTCACAGCGCGGCAGTTCACCCGCTCCGAGAACGTCCGCTGACTTTTCGCTGACTCCAGCCTCGGAGCCCTCAGCGGGCACCGCACCGCGCGATCCCGGCCACCAACGACCTGCACGCCACCTGAGCAGCAAAAAGGCCCGGTTCCATTACCACCATTTCATCCCAGCCTTAGGCGAGCTCACCGCGGTCGCGCTGCTGCGCGGCCGCGCCATGTGAGTACGGCGAAGCCACGCGCCTGACCGCCGCGCATCAACCGAGCCCCGCCAACCCACCGCGGTCGACCTGACCGACGCTCGGCAACGAGCCGCCCACCCTGCGGCCAAACCTCGCGTCCTTCCCCCGGCCCCCGACCACAAGACCGGCGAACTGCCGAAAAGTAGCAGGTGACCGATGGTCTCGTGCAGCGGCCCGGATTCCTCGTTCACGCGGCCTTCCCACTGATCAGGCACAGGCCTTACCTCTCTGGGCAAGTCTACGGCCAGGAAGTTGACATAGAAGCCTTTTGATAGTTGTGAAGTTGACAGTTGGAAAGGTGCTAGTTAACGTCAATGCCCTCAGAGCGAAGGAGAGGATCATGATTAAGTCCTTCCGCATCGACATCCCCCAGGCCGACCTGGACGACCTGGCCGACCGGCTGGCTCGTACCCGCTGGCCTGACGAACTGCCCGATGCCCAGTGGGACTACGGCATCCCACTGGCGCGAGTAAGGGAACTGGCCGAGCACTGGCGCACGACGTACGACTGGCGCGAGCACGAGGCCGAGTTGAATCGGTACCCGCAGTTCACCACCGAGATCGACGGGCAGAACATCCACTTCCTGCACGTACGATCCACCGATCCGGACGCGCTCCCGCTCATCCTCACGCACGGCTGGCCCGGCTCGATCGTGGAGTTCCTCGACGTGATCGGCCCCCTGTCCGAGCAGTTCCACCTCGTGATCCCGTCGATCCCCGGATTCGGCTTCTCCGGCCCGACGCGGGAACGCGGCTGGGGCACATCCCGTGTCGCCCGAGCCTGGGCCGAACTGATGCGCCGGCTCGGCTACGACCGGTACGGCGCTCAGGGCGGCGACTGGGGATCGGGAATCTCTCGCACGTTGGGTGCCGTCGCCCCCGACCACGTGATCGGCGTACACGTCAACTACCTGCCCACGCCCCCGCCTCCGGACGGCGGGGAGGACGACCTGTCCGAGCAGGACCGCGCCCGGCTGGCGCGGATCAAGCAGTTCCTCGCCCAGCGACCTGGATACATGGTGCTGCAGGCGACCCGGCCGCAGACTCTGGCATACGCACTGACCGACTCACCGGTCGGACAGCTGGCCTGGATCTCCGAGAAGTTCACCGAATGGGTCGATCCACGATCCGAGATCAGCGTCGACCGCATCCTCACCAACGTCATGCTCTACTGGCTCACCGGCACCGCGGGCTCCTCGGCGCGCCTCACCCGTGAGAGCGCGTTCGGCGGCCCCTTGCCGTGCCCGCCTCCCATGGGCGTGGCCGTCCTCCCGCATGACATCACCCTTGCCATACGCGCCCTCGCCGAGCGGACGTACACGATCACGCACTGGACCGAGTTCGACCGCGGCGGTCACTTCGCCGCGATGGAGGTGCCCGGACTCTTCATCGACGACGTACGGACGTTCTTCCGCGACCTGCGGTGACCGATGTACACAGTCAGTTGGCGCCGCCCCCCACAGCGGATCGGCGGCGCTGGTGGGCGCTGGTAGCGGTGGCCGTCGGGCAGCTCATGATCGCGGCGGACGCCACCATCATGAACATCGCGCTGCCGACCGTTCAGCAGGAGCTGGGCCTGACCGGCTCGCAACGGCAGTGGGTGATCACCACCTTCGCCCTCGGCTACGGCGGGCTGCTGCTCCTCGGCGGCCGACTGTCGGACCTGATCGGCCGCAAACGGTGCCTGCTGATCGGGCTGTCCGGTTTCGCAGTCGCCTCGATCCTGGGCGGGATGGCGGTCGACCCGGCCATGATCCTCACGTCCCGGGCGTTGCAGGGCGTGTCCGGGGCGCTGTTCACGCCCTCCGTCCTCGCCCTGATCGGCACCACCTTCACCACGCCTGACGAGCGTGGCAAGGCGTTCGGGGTCTACGGCACGGTCATGGGAAGCAGTTCCGGTGTCGGTCTGGTCCTCGGCGGGCTGCTCACCGACTACGCGGGCTGGCGCTGGAGCCTGTTCGTGAGCGTGCCCATCGCGGCCGCCGCGGCATTCGGTGTCGTCGTCGCCGTGCGCGACACGCCCCGCCATCATGGCGGCACCCGGGTGGACGTCACCGGCGCGATCCTCGCCACGGCAGGCCTCATGGCACTGGTCTTCGGGTTCAGCCAGGCGGAATCCGATGGCTGGACCGCAGGCTCAACACTGACCGGCCTCACGGCGGGGCTCATCCTCCTGGCTCTGTTCGTCTGGTCCCAGAACCGGACCGCCCATGCACTGCTGCCACTCCGCGTCGTCCTGCACCGTCGGCGAGGCGGCGCCTACCTGGCCGTCCTGTGCATGGCGGCCGGCAACTTCGCCGGATTCTTCTTCCTCACCTTCTACCTGCAGAACGTCCTGGACTACTCCCCGCTCAAGGCCGGGCTCGCCTTCCTGCCCTACACCGCCGCCATCGTCCTCGGTGTACGTCTCGCCCGCAGGTTCGTCACCAGCGCCCCGGTAAGGCTCCTGCTGAGCCCCGGACTGGTCGCGACGGCCGGGGGACTCGCACTGCTCGGCCTGCTGAGCGCCGACAGCGGCTACCTGACGCACCTGCTGCCCATCGTCATCCTGCTCGGACTCGGCAATGCCTGGGTGCTGGTACCCGCCAACAACACCGCCACCCTCGACATCGGAGCGGACGCCGGAGTCGCCGGCGCCACCGTGATGACCTCGATGCAGATCGGTTCCTCACTGGGAATCGCCCTGCTCGGCAGCCTCGCCGGATCGGCCGCCACCGGCTTCCTCCAGACCCACCCGGGAACCGCCGACCTCACCACACGGGCCACCGTCCACGGCTACAACCTCGCCGGCCTGACCGCCGCCGGATTCCTCTGCCTCGCCGCCATCGCCATATTCCTGATCATCGGCCCCAAGAAGCACACCCCGCAGAAAGAAGGAGACCGCAACCAATGATTCTGGTAACCGGTGCCACCGGAAACGTCGGCGCCAACATCGTCCGCCAATTGCTCGACGCGGGCGAGAGGGTACGGGTCATCACCCGTAATCCCCGCCCCCGCGCGTTTCCGGATGAGGTCGAGGTCCTTCCCGGCGACCTCACCCGACCGGAAACACTGCCGGCGGCGCTGGACGGTGTCGATCGGGCATTTCTGTTTCCCGCCTTCGGCGCGCTCGACGGATTCCTCGACGCGGCGCGGCGGGCCGACCTGCCGCACGTCGTACTGCTGTCCTCATCGGCCGTCGCATACCCCACGCCCGGGTGGATCGGGGAGCGGCATCTGGAACTCGAAAGGGCCGTCGCCGCATCAGGGTTGCCGTGGACTTATGTGCGCCCTGACGCGTTCATGACCAACGACCTCGCCTGGGCACATCAGATCGCCGACGGCGGAGTCGTACGCGGAGCCTACGGCCAGGCCGCGACGGCCCCCGTCGACCCGCGCGACATCGCCGCGGTCGCCGTCCGCGCCCTCCTCGACCGGCATGTCGGCAAAGCATACGTACTCACCGGACCGCAGTCGCTGACCCAGGTCGACCGCGTGAGGATCATCGGCGAGACGATCGGGCGGCCGTTGCGGTTCGAGGAGCAGCCCAGGAAACAATTCAGGGAGCAGCTACTCCAAGGAGCACCCCCGCCGGCGGTCGATTTTCTCCTCGACCTGCTCGCCTCGATGGACGGTATGACCGCGGAGGTACTGCCGACCGTCGAGGAGGTCACCGGGCGCCCCGCCTTCACCTACGCCCAATGGGCCACCCACCACGCGGCGAAATTCAATTCGACGCCGGCCTGACAGCAGCGTTTCGGGGACCCCGAGAACCGGCTCGCGCACGGCCGCGTGCGCTTCCTGAGCTGCGGGGACAGTCCTTCGCCGTCCGTGGCCGTTGTCACCCAGTTGGTCACTCAGCTCTCAGCCGGACAGCTCGGAAGCGGGTGATGTGGAGTTGCTTGGACTCGGCGGGATCGCCCGGCGACCTGCCCTGCGATGGCCTGAGTGTTCACCTCTACCGGTTCACCCGCTCTGAGCTGCGACTTCAGGAGGAAAAGGCTCACTGTCGGCCAACGTTACGATTTGGCCGGTTCCGGGACGACGCCCCACATCAACGTAGCGCCCTTCAGCAGTTGCTCCGTCGCCCTGATCCCGGTCAGGTGCTCGACGAGCAGGAAAGCCGGCCCTCGGTAGAGCCTGGGACCCGATGGGTAGAGCCTGTCGATCTCCGCCATCGTGTCCACGAGTTCGTCCGGGATCTCCGTCAGATATCCGTCATCGCCGCCCCAGGCGAATCGGATCTCGCCGTCCTCACACCAGTAGAAGTAGTCCACGTCCTTGATGCCGAGTGCAGCTTGGGAGACGAGGCGGGTGCCCTCGGAGAGTTCAGTGATCACGTCTTCGCGGGTGCCGAGCCAGTCAGAGTCGAAAACGAACGTCCAATCGCCGATGGAGGTGACGCCGAGAGGCTTCTCAGAGCGTGAGTAGTGATCCGGGTCGCCGGGGAAGGGACCCGGCGTGAAGTCCTCCCATCGACCGCCGAGGCGGGCAACCACCTGTTCAGGCGTGGCACGGATGTAGATGAAGCTGTAGCACTCCTCGGCGTATTCGCCGCAGAGCCAAGATGTATCGAAGGGCTGCATAGTCATGTCGTCATGCTGTCAACCGCCACCGACAGGCACAGAACCCGGTCGTCACGGGACGATGGGGCCGGGCGCGATGCGGTGTGACGTACCTTGGCCGGCGTGAACTCAGGATTCCAGTGATCAATGAGCCTTTTTCATCCCCGGCCGGGCAGCTCGGGAGCTGGTGATGTGGAGTTGCTTGGACTGGGCGGAATCGCCCGACAAAGAGCGCCGGCTCAGCGGGATTTGGTGAGTGACCATAGGGATACCGCCATGAGCAGAGCGGTCAGCCCGCCACAGATCATCACGGTGGAGACCGAGAAGGAGTCGACGACGCGGCCTCCGAGGAACGCGCCGAGGGCGAAGGTCGCCTGGAAGGAGGAGGTGAAGACGACCGCGGCAGCTTCGGGCGTGTGAGGGGCGGCGGTGATGAACGATGCCTGCGAGCAGACGGGCACGCCTCCGTAGGCCAGGCCCCAGATCACGAGCAATACCACGGCGCCGACGGTCGTGCCGCCTACCGAGGGCAGCAGCAAGGTGGTGGCCGCGATCAGGCAACCGCAGGTTGCGAAAGCGGCTCGCAGGCGTGTGGCGGTGGCTTTGCCGGCCAGGAAGTTGCCGGCGATTCCGGCGATACCGTACGCCAGCAGGACGGCGCTGACGGCTGTGGGAGGCAGGCCGGTGACGTCCTGGAGGAATGGCGTGACGTAGGTGTAGGTGCCGAAGTGGGCCAAGACGATGAGAAAGGTGGCCAGCAGGGCGATGGTGGCCCCCCGTGCGCGCAGCAGGTCGAGCAGGACGCGAGGGCTGGTGACCTGGTGGGCGGGCAGCGGCGGCAGCAGCATCAGCAGGGCGGCCAGGACCAGGATGGCCAGCGCGGCCAGCACCAGGAAGGCGGTTCGCCAGCCGGCGAGGTTGCCGATGAAGGTGCCGGCCGGTACGCCGAGTACGGAGCCCAGTGGCACGGCGGAGAAGATCACAGCGGTGGCGGTGCCTACGGCGTGCGGCGGCATCAGGCGGCCGGCCAGCCCGGCCCCGATCGACCAGAAGCCGCCGATGGTGAGGCCGACGAGCACCCTGGAGATCAGCATGGCCCAGTAGGAGGTCGCCACTGCGGCCAGCACGTCGGCGGCGGCGAGCACCGCCATGAGGACGCACAGCATCACGCGGCGGTCCAGGCGCGCGGTGGTCAGTGTGACGATGGGTGCGGCGACCGCGGCGACGATGCCGGGCAGTGTCATGGTCAGCCCTGTGGTGCCGTCGGAGATGCCGAAGTCGGCGCCGATGGCGGTCAGCAGGCCGATGGGCAGGATTTCGCTGGTGACGATGGCGAAGATGCCCAGCATGAGCGAGGTGACCGCGAGCCAGCTGGTGACGGGCGAGCGGGGCCGGGCGAGCGTGGTGGTAGACATGATTCCCGTTCAGGCAGGTGCGCGCGGCGTGCAGGCACCCAGCCAAGCAGTGATGAAGCAGCGGGCACTGGCACTTTTCGGACGCAACCAACGAGCGGCCCACACGGCCGCCGAGCCACGCAACCTGTTGCCCGCCTACGCCACTGATCCGAGTTCACGCCTGACACCGTCAAGCGCAGGCGCCCGGCAGTGATCGACTTTCGTGGTCAGGTCACCCGGGCAGAGCCGACTGACATTTCCGCAGGGGGTTCGCGGCCCTACCCGGTGGGCGACGGCTTTGGCTGCGGCGATAAGGATCTTGCGCTCGGTAGTGACTGCCAGTGCCTTGCCATTTACTCGGACCCGATTCGGAAACCCCTGAAACGACAAGATCCCGCCTGATCGCGATGATCAGACGGGATCCCGTCAACTTCAGCCCAGCCGTTTCAAGAACGGCTCCTGGTGGGGTGTTCACGAGTGTGACCGAGCCGTGCCGATAACGCCCTGGCGAAGATCGCTTCCCAACCCGCGTGTGATCGTTTCCCAGCCGATCGTGGCCGTTGGCGTTCTACCAGGCGCTGGAGATCCGAGTTCCCCGGCTGAGCCGCTACAGCACCGAGAGGACTGATCCGAGGTGTGCGAGCCCTGCAACGCCTCCGCTGCTCCCCTCCGGGCCTCTCGGCTCTACAGCGACCGCTCCGCCTCCTTCGATTGCGCGGTCCGCGCTACGAGCTCGTCAAGCATGAGGGCGACGTACTTGGTCGGATCGGCGCTCGGCGTGAAGTGGACATGGTCCTGGAAGTCGTCGGCGAGGGTCAAGGCGACCGTCGTGGACATGGCGACGACTTCCAGATCGTTGACGATCTGCCGCAGGTGTTCGACGGCTCGAGTACCGCCCTGGATGCCGTAGCCGACGAATCCTGCGGCCTTGCCGTTCCACTCGGCGTACAGGAAGTCGATGGCGTTCTTCAGCGCACCGGGAACCGAGGCGTTGTACTCGGGGGTCACGAAGACGTACGCGTCGAAGGCGCCGATCTTCTGTGCCCAGGCATGGGTGTGAGGGTGGCTGTAGTGGCCGGCGCGCGGTGGGACGGGCTCGTCCAGATGGGGTAGCGCGTAGTCAGCGATGTCCACGACCTCGAAGGTCGCGTCGTCGCGGCGGGCGGCGAGGTCGTGCACCCAGGCCGCGACGGCCTCGGCCTTGCGCCCCGGGCGAGTGCTGCCGACGATGATCGCCACCTTCGGTCTGCTGGTGAGCTCGGCTTGGTCACCGGCGGGCGGTTGGATGGTGGATCGCATAAAGGGTTGCCTTCCGGAACGCTCATGTACGTGTCTGACTTGGGGCTCAAACCGTTGATCGGGTGACGTCAGGGAAAGCGGTAGGCGCCTACTTCCTGCAGCACGGTGACGACAGGCGACTCGTCGCACCGCTCGTCCAGGGTGGCCCGGTAGCGCTGGAAGGCCTCCACCTGCTGCAACACCCCGGGACCGTCGGCCATCTCGGCCACGTCCACGAAGGTCACCCCGTCGTCGAGCCGGAAGGTGGCGTAGCGCAGGCCCTCTGGCCGAACCGCGTGCATGTCCTCGTAGACGGCACGCAGCAACTCCAGTTCACGCTCCACCTGATCGGGCTTGATCTTCCAGCGGATCATCACGTGCATGACGGGCTCCTCGCTTTGGCTATCAGGATCGGCTGTCACCGTGCTGCGGTGACCGTCGCCCAATTTCAAACGACAGCATGTATTTCAAAATACATGCTGTCAACTCAATGCTAGGATGAGGCCCATGGCTACCCGGAAGTACGAACAGCGCCTCCGCGCGGATGCGGCGCAGGAGACCCGGCGCCGCATCCTCGACGCGGTCTACCAACGGCTGCGCGAAGCGCCATCGGAACCGGTCAGCATCGATCGCATCGCCCGCATGGCGCGCGTCGCGCGCCCTACCGTCTATCTCGTCTTCGGCTCACGCGCCGGGCTCTTCGACGCGGTCGGCGCGGACCTGCTGCAGCGCGGCGGCTTCGACCGCATGCTCCAGGCGTCGGCCCATCCCGACGCCCGCGAGGCGCTGCGCGGCGCGATCCACGCGATCGTCGAGATGTATGCGCCCCACCAGGACGTATTGCGCGTGCTTGCGTCGATGGCGCTACTGGACGCCGCCGCGGTGGGCGGCGCGGTGCAGCGGATGGAGCAAGGCCGCGCCGCCGGAATGGCCGAGCTGGCTCAGCACCTGGACGAGCAGGGGGCGCTACGCCCTGACGTCACCCTCGACCAGGCCACCGACCTGCTCTGGCTGCTGACCAGCTTCGACAGCTTCGACCTGCTGCACACCGGCCGCAACCTGCCCCTCCACCAGACCGCGACGACACTCACCACCACCGCCGAACGAAGCCTTTGCCGATAACGACTCCGCCCCGCCCCTTTTCCCTGCTCGGCCCCACCGCTTTCGTGCAGGTCCTTCGTGACGGGGACGTCGGCCTGGCACCACCCGGATCTCCCCGGACACCCACTCCACAGCGGTCCCAAACCAGGACAAACCCGATTCGGAAACCCTCGAAACTGACTTCTCGCAGCGAAGGTTGAGCGTTGTCAGCGAAGTTTGAGTGAGGGGAACGCCGTAGGTGAGAGGGCTGCGCAGCGCCTTCGAGACATGGCGGCACGGTCGCGCATGTGCCTGGGGCCGCAGCGGTTCCCTCATCCCAACGTTCGACACAGCGCTCTGACCTGCGCGCTTAACCATCGGTGAGAAACCTGGCGGTCACCAGCCTTCGGCGATAATGCTCAACCTTCGCTGCAAAAGATCAGAAACGACAAGATCCCGCCTGATCACCCCGCCCAAGCACCTCATCACCGACGACTGGTGATCGACGATCACTTGGAAGAGAGCCTTGCCCTTACGTGTCTGACGCGAGCGGCACAGTGGGTCAGCCGACGCGGCGTAGGGCATCGGCGAGGCTCGCCAGGCCGACCGGTTCGAGGTCCAGGGCGGGGTGATCAGACGAGATCTCGTCAACTGCCACTGCCCAAACGTCGACGCCAGGACGACGACAACCGGTCCACGACCTACGGCACTGCTACGCGACCTGGCTCGTCTCCGAGGGCGTCCCGTCAACGACGTGGCGGGACTCATCGGGCACGAACAGATCTCGACCACGCTCAACCGCCACACACACGCCTCACGCGACCGCAACGACAGGGCTCGCGCGGTGTTCGCTGACTTCTCCCTGGCCTCGTTCCCGGAGGTCCTACCCATAGACCAACAATCCTCCGCTGACGAATCAGCCACGTAGCCCGAACACGGTGAAGACCCGATTCCACGAGCTGGAGTCGGGTCTTTCGGTCTCTCGCCCCACGAGGGGCTATAACGGCGAGAAGAAGCACCACATGAGCGTGTTTCGTCTCTGACTTCCATCACAATGATCATGTGATCGACTACTACCGCAGTTTCTTCGAGCGGCATCAGTGGCTGGAGGACGGACTCACCTGGACCGTGGCGCAACCCCTCAACGAAGAGATCACGGTTGACGACCTCCTGCGGCAACTGAACGGAGGCCGCGATCCCGAGCGGCGCGTCATGGAATATCCCCGAGAGGAGGCCGGAGACGAGGACCGGCCCGTCCTCCTCGTCTCCGAAGGAGAAGGAACCTGGGGCTTCCTCGAACTCGCCTACGGCTTCGGCCTGTCCGACCGCGTCCTCACCGCCCTCAGCACCGAGTCACGCGTGTGGATGGTGACCTGGCACTTCAACGGGGGTTACACGATCCTCCACGCGGCCGGCGGCGAGATCAGAGCGCGGATGCACAATTTCCTTTCCACCCAGTACGCCGTTGAGGAAGGCGATCCAACTGTCCTGGCCGACTTTCGCGCCATGCTCGCCTGCCTCGATCCAGAGGATTACAGCGGTAAGCGCAGCGCGGCGTTCGCCTTCATCGAGACGGCCACCGGCATGAGCCTGGAGAGCGAGTGGCCGGACGTGGAGGATGCCCCCGTCGTCATCCTCGACAACCCCGGTGCCTGACCCAGTCATCGGCTGACCCCCTCGTCACAGCGCGGCAGTTCACCCGCTCCGAGAACGTCCGCTGACCTTTCGCTGACTCCAGCCTCGGAGCCCTCAGCGGACACCGCACCGCGCGATCCCGGCCACCAACGACCTGCACGCCACCTGAGCAGCAAAAAGGCCCGGTTCCATGATCTGGAATCGGGCCTTTCGTCTTGTGGGCTGTTCACGAGCGACCTTGAGCTGGGGCGAAATTGCCCACGCGAAGATCGCTCCCCGCGCAGGCAGTGATCGTTTCCCAGGGTGGGTTCCACCCGGGGACAGCCTGGAGGCCGGGCGGCGGCCGGAGTGCTGTCCGGTCCGGGGACGTGGAGGAGACCATGGCCGGCACCGCACCTCAGACATTGCTCCGAAGACGGTGGCCCACCGGATCGGATACATGTCGGAATTCGCCGTCGGCGCCGCCTTCGAACGAGAGCACGGCCTGACACCAGGTGCCTACCGACGACGTGACCGCCGAGTCGGGCGAGGACGGACCGTCATGGCACATCGCCCTGCGGGCCGCCGTTGAGCATTGCTCCGGCAATCATCTTGCTGCGCAGCAACTCCCGCGTGAGGGCGTCCAGCCGCGCCGCGGCGCCCTTGTCAAAGGACAGGTGCAGGAGGCTGATACGTCTACTCTCCACAAAGGCGCTCAGTGGTTCGCGGGGCGGAGTGTTGATAATTGCGATGATCGGGACGATCCCCACCTCAACCGGCTGCGCGATCCTCTTCATTTCGGCGACATAGGCCGCGGTGGAAGCGTCGAACTCACCCGCGAAACCGGTCCGTGTTCCGCCGGGGAACAGGAGCACATAGCGAGTACGGTATCCGCGATGCTCGGCGGCGAACGAGACCCCGAGGAGGTCGTTCAGCTTCCCGCCCTGGAACATGGCCGACCAGCCGTCGTAGCCGTGTTCCATCCCGAGGTCATCCCACTGGATGCTCCCCGCGCTCACACCGGGGCCGGCGACGTTCATGACGACAGGGTCGTCGGCCTTCTCCATCAGGTCGACCAGGCCGTATCCGAGCAGGAACCGGCTCAGATAGTACAGCGCGAAATTGTGCTCGAACCCTTCGGAGGTCACCGTGCGATAGGAACGGAAGTATCGCGCGCACAGCACGAGAACGTCCACTACCGCGAACCTGGCTTTGATTTCCCCGATGACTCGTTGGTTTTCGCTGACGAGGCTAAGGTCCGCGCGTATGAAGAAGGCCCGGCCGCCGGCACCTTCCTTCTCCGCCGCGTCGAGAAACCTCTTCCCCTTCGCTGGATCTTTACCGATGACGATCACTTGGTCGCCCCGGTCGAGGTAGGTGTATGCGAGCGCCTCCCCGATACCCGAGGTGCCTCCTGACACAACAATCGTTTTCAACGTGATCCTCCTCTGAATACAGGTCTCGGAATACAAGTCGCCGTCCGGAAACCCCGTCGCACCGACTCGGGAACGTAGGCGACGTCTAGTTCCTGGCCGTCACCGGTCGTCTCGGTGATTCTGTGATCATGGGCTACCGGCGGTTTCCCGACCCGCGTCCCGGTGGGCCTTGTCCGCGTCACGGGACGGCGTGGCCGCGGGGGCTGCCGCGGGACGCATCCGGAACGCGACGATCAACGTGGGGACGACGACCACGGCCATGGCCAGGAAGGCGTCGGAGAAGGCGGCGCCTTCCTGGCCATGGCCGGGGTACAGGGGGTTGATGGCGCCGCTGCCGCTCTGCTGCCTCGCGGTCACCAGGACACCGAACAGGGCCGGGCCGGTGCCGGCGCCGAGGAACTGGGCTCCTTGGAGGATCCCGAGGCCGACGCCGACCTGGTCGGCCGGCAACACGCTCGCCGCGGCGCTGATGATCGGGGTCATCACGAAGATGAAGCCGACACTGAGCCCGAGGATCCCGACCCCCGCGGGGATCACCGACGTGCCTCCGGTGAAGGTGGAAAGGAACAGGGCGAACAGCCCCATGACCGCGAGGCCGGTCAGCACCAGGGGCCGGGTGCCGATGCGGTCGGCGAGGCGACCGATCAACGGCGAGACGACGGCGACGGCGGCCCCGGCCGGGATCATGACCAGGGCGCCTGCCCCCGGTTCGAGACCGTTGACGTCGACCACCAGCAGCGGAACGAACACCAGGCCGCCGAGGTTGACGATCATGGCCAGGAACGCAACGACGACCGCCGTCCGGTAGACCCGGTTGGTGAACAGCGCGGGCGGGACGAACGGCTGCGCGACGCGGACGGTGCGCCACCCGAAGAGCGCGATCGCCACGACCGCCACCACGAGGCTGCCCCAGGACGAGGGCGCGGCAAAGCCGGCGACCTGTGCCTGGGTCATGCCGAACAGGACCAGCCCGGCGCCGAGGCCCAGGAGGATGCCACCGGGAAGGTCGAACCGGCCCGCACCCACCGGAGCCTCGCCCGGTAGCACGCGCGATGCCGCGGGAAGCAGGACCAGCGCGACCACGAGCATGAGCCAGAACAGCGCGGGCCATCCGAGGAACTGGCCGATCCCGCCGCCGATGGCCGGTCCGGCGGCGGTGCCGATACCCGCGGCCGCGGAGACGACGCCGATCCCCATTCCTCGCCTGTCCGCCGGCATCAACCTGGTGACGGCGATGATCGAGAGTACGGGTATCGCGGCCGCGCCCACCCCCATCACGATCCGGCCGAGTACGAGCACGAGGAGATCTGAGGCGAGCGCGCAGATCAGGCTCCCGGCGGCGTAGGTCAGCAGGGCGAAACAGAAGAGACGCCGCAGGCTCACCCGGTCGGAGACGCGGCCGTAGAGAGGGATGCCGATCGAGAACATCAGCAGGAAGCCGGTGACGACCCACGCGAGTTCCGCCTCGGAGGCCCCGAACTCCGCTCCGATCGACGGGAGCATGAGATTGACCATGTCGCTGGCGATGACCGTTGCGAGCATCGCCGGCATGAGCACCGCCAATAGGGCCGGCCCTGAGCCGGTTCGTTCGGTGGTGGTTGAGGTGGGTGCCATTCGATGCATCCTCCGCGCGACACTTACTGCCACTTCCATAGTTACAGTTAGGGTAGAAAAAGGGCGGAGGACTCGCCTCCGCCACTGCTCAGCTAGCGATTCGGTAACGCGAGTTCACGCTCGATGTCCAGCACCCGCTGGAGCAGGTGGGCGATGGTCGTTCGGCCGAGCCGTTCTTCCATGGCCCGTTCCGCGTCCCGGAACTCCACCTCAAGCAGGGCCTGGATGTTGCGCCCAACCTCGCACGTCTCGCTGGGTGGATGGGCGTGCCGCGACAGGATCGGCCCCGCCTCGACCGCACCGTACGCGTCATAGAGCGTGATCTCGCGCGGAGCGCGGGCGAGGGACCAGCCGCCACCGCGCCCCTCGGTGGACCACACCAGGCCGGCGTCCCGCAGGCTGCCGAGGATGCGCCGCACGAGGACCGGATTGCTCGCCAGACTGTCCGCGATCTCCGCGGAGGTCAGCGAGCGCTCACCCCAGCGCGCCAACATCGTGAGCGCGTGAATCGCGACCGCGCTCCTGCTGCTGACACCCACTGCGCCCCCTACGCGATCCACCACGACACCGATCAACTGCAATTAAGCTAGTTGCAGTTCGATCGCTCGTCAATCCGACCCTGATGCGCAACCGGCGCAACCGCAGGGTGCGAGGCCTGGCCGGCCCCTCGTTGGCCGCACCCGTCGCCAACGTTGGCGGGCCTCGGGCCGACCGTTGCTCCGGCTCCGGCTCCCAAACCAGGACGAACCCGATTCGGAAACCCTTGAAACAACAAGATCCCGCCTGATCGTGATGATCAGACGGGATCCCGTCAACTACAGCCCAGCCGTTTCAAGAACGGCCCCTGGCGGGCTGTTCACGAGTGGGGTTCACCTGGTGCGCAGGAAGGCTTGAGAAGATCGCTTCCCGTCCGGGAGTTGATCGTTTCCCAGGCAGTGGCCGTGTGAGATGAGCGGTCCCGTCGTCTTCTTGTTGGTGGTGTGCGGGCGGGCTGAACTCCGGCGGTAGTGAAGCAGGCTCGGTTTGACCAGAATGTGGCGCATGAACGATGTGCGCACGCTTGATGGTTCAGGTTCTATTGAGGTTGCGATGGGGGATGAGGGCGATCTTCCCGGAATCGTTGCGCTTCTCAACGATGTGGCGGCGCATTCGATTGCGTCTTTCGACGCTCGGCCAATCACGGTGGATGAGCGGCGCGCCTGGTTCGAACGGTTCTCCTCCACTGGCCCGTACCGGCTGCTCGTGGCTCGGCGAGGCGGTCAGGTGGTGGGGTATGCGTGCAGTCAGCGTTATCGGGATCACGACGCCTTCCGGGAGACGGTTGAGCTCAGCGTCGCGATCGATGCCGGTTGTCGCGGCTTGGGGGTGGGAACGTCGATGTATCGGGCCCTGTTTGACAGCATTGCCGATGAGCCGATCCATGTGGCGGTGGTAGGTATCGCCATGCCCAACGATGCATCGGTGGCGTTGCATCGGAAGTTCGGCTTCACAGAGGTCGGGACGTTCCACGAGTACGCCGCCAAGAACGGTCAGTACATCAGTTCGTTGTGGATGGAGCGTCTTCTTTGACGGCCGCTCGCCGTGGCACGCGCCTGCGGTGATCTTGCCGGTCATGGCGTCTTTCGCCGTAGATCATCTTGCAGTCTTGGGGGTCAGCGATGCCCTTGCCGCCCACAGTGTGGAGTTGCAGCTATGCATTCAGTAACGTGACGGTCGCGAGACTGCCATGAGAGAGGCGATGGTGACGTCGCTGCTGACAACCACTTCCTCGACCAGTGGCGCCACATCCACCAGCCCCCAGACAAGCCCGACGCACCCGCTGACAACCTCGAAACTCCAGCAGAGCCCGTCGACCGCACGCCACTCATGGGCCGGAGCAGGCCACCACCCGCCCCATGAGCCGCAAACCAGATAACCGTGACGCAGCACCCAGCCCGGCGTCGGCTTCGCCCTGCCCAGCGACGCGAACTCGGACCTCCACCAGCGGCCTGACACCACCCGGGCCTCTCCAGGCACCAGCTCCACAGGTCCCAAACCAGGGCGAACCTGATTCGGAAACCTCTGAAACGACAAGATCCCGCCTGATCGCGATGATCAGACGGGATCCCGTCAACTACAGCCCAGCCGTTTCAAGAACGGCCCCTTGGTGGGGTGTTCACGAGTAGGTCTGGCCTGGGGCGCTGAAGGTGGCTCGAAGATCGCTTCCCGAGATGGCCGTGATCGTTTCCCGGCCGAGCCCCCGAGGTTTCAGCGTGCCGCCTCGGGCATACGGACCGTTGGTACGGATGTGGTTGCTCCAGCCACTCACTGGTCAGCCTTGCGCCTGCGGTCTGGTCGATGACCGCGAGAATGGCGGCTCGCCAGTCGTAGTCCTCGTCACGCTCCTCGAACTCGACGAAGAAGTCCGTCATCGCCTGCGGTCGCGGCCATTGGCCGATGCCGGCATGGTCTTCCGGGCGCCGTGATGGTGTGCGCCATCGCGGCGGTGGTCCGGGCGCTGCGTGTCAGTTGAGCTCGCCGGGATGGATGACGACCTTGGTCCAGCCGAGATCCCTCCGGTCGAAGTGCTCGTAGCCGTCCGGTGCGTCGTCCAGGTTCAGTTCATGCGAGACGACCCAGGACGGCCGGGCCTTCCCTTCGTGGATGAGCGTGCGGAGCTGCCGGTTGTAGCGCTTCACGTTGCACTGGCCGTTGCCGATCATCTGGCCCTTGAACCAGAACATCCCGTAGTCGAAGGCGATCTCGCCCTGCTTGAAGAGATCGTCCGGGCTGCCGGGGTCCGACGGGATGAAGACGCCGACGACGCCGATGGTCCCGGTGAACTTGACCGATCTGACGAGGTCGTTGAGCGTCATGTTGGGGTGCTCGTGCCCCTGTGGGTCGTGGGCCTGGTAGCCCACGCACTCGCAGCCCCGGTCGGCGCCCAAACCCTTGGTGAGCTCCATGACCTGATCGACCGGTGGCGACTGGGAGTCGTCGATCGCGATCGCGCCGATCTCCTCGGCTTTGGCGAGCCGGTCGGGGTGGCGGTCGACGACCATCACCTTGCTCGCGCTCTTGAGCGTGGCGGAGTAGGCGGCCATCAGCCCGACGGGCCCCGCTCCGTAGATCACGACCGAGTCGCCCGCCTCCACCTGGGCGAGTTGAGTCGCGTGCCAGCCGGTCGGCCAGATGTCGGCGAGCATCACGTAGTCGTTCTGCTTCTCCTTCGCGTCGTCCGGGAGGACGAGGCAGTTGAAGTCGCCGTACGGCACGCGCAACAACTCGGCCTGGCCGCCGTTGTAGGGCCCCATGTCCGCGAAGCCGTAGGCCGCCCCGGCCATGCCCGGCTCGGGATTGGTGGTGAGGCAGTAGGCCGTCAGGCCCTTTTCGCAGTTCGCGCAGAAGCCGCACGAGATATTGAACGGGATGCAGACCACGTCGCCGACGCGGACGCGGTCGACGGCCGGTCCGACCTCGACCACTTCGCCGAGGTTCTCGTGACCGAGGACGCGGCCCGTCTCGAAGTCGGTCCGGCCTTCGTACATGTGCAGGTCCGACCCGCAGATGTTGGTCGTGGTGATGCGAACCAGGACATCGGTGGGCCGCTCTATGCGCGCGTCCGGGACTTCCTCGACGTTGACCTGTCGAGGTCCGTTGTACACGATCGCTTTCATGATTTCCTCGCATGCGGTTGATTGCGAAGGATCGCCTTACCCGCCAGAGACGGGGCGAGAGGTTCTACGCCGTACAGCAGGTCAACTGTTCGTTCCTCCTTCCTTGCTCGCCGCGGCCGCGCCCCTGGGAGGGCTCGGCGCCGGATTCACCGGGCGTCCGGGGCGGGCCGTTCAGAGCTGATCGCCGAGGCCGTCCCGGCCGCCTCAGAGCAGCAGGTCGAAGACACGTGTCGTGCGTTCCCACTGCTCGGTCGCGGGGTTCTTCACATCCGGATCCACGATCTTGAAAGCTTGAGCCAGTGCCACTGACAGGCCGCCGACGATCTCGGGCAGGCGTCCGACGGTCTCCTCGCCGATCGACAGGTCGAGTGGAGGCAGCGTGGCGAGCTGCTCCAGGATGGGTTTCAGCTCGATGTCCTCGTCGAGGAGGCGGAATCGGTGGATGCTCTCTTGGAGGCCCTTGGTGACGGGTAAATCCCAGGGGTCGATGATGTCGCGACGGTTCGCCTTGGCGTGGGCCTGGCCGATCATCAGAAGGTCGTAGAGCTTGTCGTTCACGAAGTCGCCGTAGCGCCGGAGGTCGTCCTTGTCGACATCGACACCTGCGGCGCTGCGGAAGAAGCGTTCGAATCTCGGCACCGCCATGACAGCCATGGAGGTCTCCTTCCTTCCGGCCTGGAGTCACTCTCCGGCCTGGAGGTAGTCGTGGATCAGCCGTACGGCCATGGCGCCTTCACCGACCGCCGCGGCCACCCGCTTGATCGACCCGCTCCGCACGTCCCCGGCCGCGAACACGCCCGCCCTGCTCGTCTCCAGCGGAAACGGCCGGCCGGCGGAGTCGGGCGTGCCTTCCTTGCCGGACCGGGTGGCGTCCGCGCCCGTCAGGATGTAGCCCCGCGGGTCGAGCGCGATCTCGTCGGCCAGCCAGGCGGTGTACGGCTCCGCGCCGATGAAGATGAACATCGCGCGGGCCTCGATCGTGGAACGCTCGCCGGTGACGTTGTTCTCGGCGATGACCGCGGCGAGCCTCTCTTCCCCCATCAGCTCCCGGACCTCGGTGTTCGGCATGATCTGGATCTGGGAGTGCCGTTCGATCTCGACGGCCAGGTAGCGGGACATGTTCCTGGACAGCGCGTCCTCGCGCACGAGCAGCCGGACGCAGGCGGCGTGCCGGGCCAGGAACAGGGCAGCCTGGCCGGCCGAGTTGCCTCCGCCCACGACGACGATCGGATCCCGCTCGCACATCTGGGCTTCGAACATGGTCGCCGCGTAGTAGACGCTCGTGGGCTCGAACCTTTCCAGGTTCCCGACGTCGAGCCTCCGGTAGCGGACGCCGGTCGCGACGATCAGGGTGCGCGCGTGGATCGTGCCGCCCTCCCCTACGGTGACGATGTGATCGCCCGCGTCCAGGCGCAGTCCGCACGCCTGTGCGGGGACGCAGAAACGCGCGCCGAACTTGCCGGCCTGGATCGCCGCCCGCTCCGCCAGTTCGCCGCCGGAGATCCCGGACGGGAAGCCGAGGTAGTTCTCGATCCGCGAGGAGGTGCCCGCCTGGCCGCCCGTCGCGACATCGTCCAGGACCGTCGTCGCGAGGCCCTCCGACGCCCCGTAGACCGCCGCCGCCAGCCCCGCCGGCCCGGCCCCGATGACGAGCAGGTCGCATCGGGTCTCCTGCACCCGTGGTGCGAGGAGCCCGACCGCCCGGGCCAGCTCCGCGTTGCTCGGGTTGCGAAGCACCCTCTCGCCACCCCAGATCACGACCGGGGTCTCCTGCGGGGTGACGCCCATGCTCCGCAGGAACCGCTCCGTCTCCTCGTCCTGCTCCAGGTCGATCCACCGGTGCGGCAGCCGGTTGCGTGCCGCGAACTCCCGCAGCCGTCGGGAGTCGGCCGAGAAGCGGGAGCCGATGATGCGGAAGCCCGCCCCCAGTCCGATGAGCATCGTGCGGCGGATGAGGTAGGCCCGCAGGATGAGGTCGCCGAGTGCCGGATCCCCGGCGACCAGGCGGCGGAGCGCGTCCGCCGGCACGGCGAGAACCTCGCCGTCCTCGGCCACCACGCCGGTGACGAAGCCCACCTGGCCGGTGAGCACGTTGAGCTCTCCCAGGAACCGGCCTGCCCCGTGGACGCCGATCACCTGGTCGTCCGCTCCGAATCCCTCGACCGTCGCCACCTTGCCGGCCAGGATCGCGAAGAACTCGGTGCACGGAAGACCCTCCGCGTACAGGACCTCGTCCCGGCGGGTGCGGCGCCGCTCGCCGTGCGGGGCCAGCGCCTGGAGCTGCGCGTCGCTCAGCCGCGGGTAGGCCCCCTGCGGGTCCGGCGTCTCGGAAAGCTCAGGCGGCCAGCGCATCGTCCACCCATTCGCGTAGGGCGGGAGCCGGCGCCGCGCCCGATCGCCGGGTGAGGACCCGGCCCTGATCGATCACGACAAGGGTCGGGATGGCCTGTACGGTGAAGCGCTCCGAGAGCCGGGGCGCTTCGTCCACGTTCACCTTCACCAGCTTCAGGCGACCGGCAAGATCGGCCGCGACCTGCTCCAACGCCGGGCTGACCATGCGGCACGGGCCGCACCAAGGTGCCCAGAAGTCGACGACCACCGGGATCCGGGCCGCCTCGACGACCTCGCTGAAGTCGTCGTCCCCGGCCTCGGTGACCCAGGGAAGCGGCTGGTGGCAGTCGCCGCACCGCGGGATTCCTGAGGCGGCCCTGGGCAGCCGGTTCCTCCGTCCGCATTTCGAGCATTGGACGACGCTCGCGTCCTTGGTCTGTGACCGCATGGTCAGACCTCCGGATTCCCCTACGTCATCGAGGGTGTGCCGCCGGTCAGTGCGACATGGATGACCGCCCCGTCGAGGGCGTCGCCGGCGACCGGTTCGCCGGTCTCGGCGGCCGCTCGGTGACGAGCCGCCGCTCAGCCTCCTCCACATCCCCAAGCTATCTCCGCCGCCAAAGGCGCTTTGCAGCACCCCCCAACGCTGACCAGCGGCTATCCCCGCGTGTGATCCCTTTCTGCCATATCGGGGTGCCGTTAACGAACGTGTCACCAGCCGTCAACCGAGTCGATCACCCAGACCAGGCAGCGCTTCTCCCAGGAGAGAGTGAGGTGGAAGCCCCGGTCTCCACGGCGTCAAACCCGGCAACTCCGTACTCAGGATCGTCGATCACACGGGAACGGTCCGGTTGGACGATCGCCGCCGCACGATCCGCAGCCCGGTAGCACTCGCAGAAGACGCTCATGCCAGCGATCCTGGTCCGGCGCGCACGACAGGGCAACTGCTCGGGCGTACCTGCCTGGTGACCCTTGAAGGCTTCGCTCGAGCTTCCCACAGTGCCGACAAGCAAGGATCTTGAAGTGTGCTAGTGACTGTCAGTGCTGTGCCGTTTACAGTGTGGAGTTGTTGGTCGCATGGCGTGAATGCGGCAGGCGGGTATGACTGCTTCTCCCGTGGGAGGCGATGGCGATGTCACTGTTGGAACGTGTGACCCAAGCCGAGGCGACCGCACGGCAGCAGGCGGACGAACTGCGGGCGCAACTGGCCGCCGTCGAAGAGCAACTGCGCCGACTGGCAATCACCCGTGAGACTCTGACGGAGTTCGCCGACGACTACCCCAGCGAAACCGACACGGCCGCAGACGACGGCGTGGTCATCGAGGAGCCGTCCGGCTCGGCCCGTAGCGATCTCGCTGACGAGCCGCCACGCCTGCCGCCCCTACGGGGCTTCCGGCGGCAGGTGGTGGCGTTTCTGGCCACAGCCGAGGAGCCCATGCGGGCGCGGGAGATCGCGCAGGCCATCGGTAAGCCGGATACCCGCTCGCAGGTGGAGGGGATGCGCTCCCGGCTGCAACGACTGGTGAGCGACGGCTGGCTACGGCGCGAAGCGGACGGACTTTATGCGATCGCCTCCAATATCAACGGGCACGCGCCCAGCTGGGAGGCCGTTTGACCGCCGATATGTGATCACGGCCCCTGCCGTGAACAAATTGGTGCCGCCGAGATTAGGCCCTCGGCGGCACCCGGGTTGCGTGAGCGCCCAGCAGAACTAACCGACAGTGGCTCCCGCATTCCCGAGAGTAACCTGAACGAGGTGTCTTGGGGAGACGTCGAGCCCCGATTTCGCCTGCCCTGCCATCGGCAGGGTCGCGGCGGGAAGGACCGACGATGCCCTCACCAGGGCGAAACCGAGCTCGTCCCGAGTCAGCTTCCCTTCGGCCTGGCGGGCGGATCAGGCCACAACCGGATGCCCAGCCCGGCCTCCAACTGGGCGATGGTGGCCACGTCGGGCCAGCATCGGCCGACGGCCACGTCGTTGACGGTCTGCCGGTTCACCCCGGACACCTCAGCCAGGCGGCGGAAACTCAGCCCCCGCTCGGCCATCACGTTCTGCAGAGCGGCGGCGATGGCGGCCGGATGACCGGACAGGTCCGCGTGGGGCCAGTTCTCCGGGTCCTCGGCCAGCTCCCGGGGAGAGCGGGACCGCGCGCGTCCTCCGACCATGACAAACGGATCCTTTCGGTGGATGTCGTCGCGCTGCCTGGGAGGACATCCTGACTCAAGCCACAGACCGGCCCGGCGATGCCTTCGTCTTCCGGCCCGGGCGCGCCTCCCTGCACGCCAAGAACCTGTTCAGCTCCTGGACGGCCCGCCACCGGCCGACCGGCGGACTGCCCTCCCTGTCGGTGCGCCGACTGCGTTCCTCCTGGATCGCCGAACTGCTGGGCGCGCGGATCGATTTGCGAGTGGTGGCCGCCGCGGCCGGGATGAGCACCTCCGCACTGGCCCGCTACCAGCATTTCGTCCCCGCTTTGGACGAGCTCACCGCGGTCGCGCTGCTGCGCGGCCGCGGCAGGTGAGTACGGCGAAGCCACGCGCCTGGCCGCCGCGCACCACCCGAGCCCGAGCCACCCGACCCCGGCCTCCCACCAAACAGACGGCACAAATCCCCGACGCCATCACCAGCCACTACACCCGCCTGCTGGGCGACTCCGGCATCATGACGTTGATCGACGCCGAACTCAGCCCACGCCCCGGACCGGCGGCAAGGTCGAGATCGACGGCGCCGGAGCCGATGTCCTGGAGGAGACCGCGCGCCGGGAGGTAGCGGAGGAGATCGGCGTCGACGTGGCAGAAGTCGTACTCACCTACGTGGAGAGCGGGTTCTTCATGACGGACGACGGCGATCCGGTGATCAATGTGGTGTTTCGCGGTGAGCTGCCGGCGCACGCTCAGCCCATCGCCGCCTCAGCACAGGAAGTGGCCGGACTCATCTGGCTCACCGTCGCCGAAGCCGAAGCGAACGCGAACTGCCCGTCGTGGGTTCTGCGCAGCCTACGACGCGCGGCGTCATAGAACGGTCGCGGTAGCAACCGCGCTCCTTCTCCCGAACCGGGTCCTCTGCATCGGCGCCAACGCCATCACCACCTTGAAACCCCTGGCCGCGCTCAGCTTCCCCACCACCTTCGCCGTCGTCGACCGCGCCTACACCGACCAAGACGCCGCATGTGGCCGTTCCAGAGAAATCGGCGTGCTCGACCCGCACCGCCGCTTCGGCGGTGTCCATGGCGGCGAGCAGCGCGGAGGTGGGGTGGGCGGCCTCGTGGCCGCGCTCGGCGAGAGCACCAGGTGGTCCAGTGCCTCGTGCGGGCGACCGGCCAACAGCGCCACCCCGAACAGCACCATCCTCCACCTCGGCCTCCTGCGCCGGGCCACGGTGGTGCGACCGATAGGTGATGGCAATCGACCGCCCCTCATCGATCACGACGACCGACCGATTGACCGACCGATCCGGCGGGGGCCACGGCGCCCGATACTAGGCGCGTGAGCCACCCCGCACGCGCCGCTGTGCTCAAGGAGAAGACGGTTCCTTCGCCACCCCCTGGTAACAGCGCACAAGAATGTGAGGACCGATGATCAGACCGGCGACGATGAGTTGGCCGAGCCTGCGGGTCTCGGACTGGACCGCCACCCGCGAGACCCTGCACATGTGGACCCAGATCGTGGGCAAGGTCCGCATGGCCCACACTCCGCTGGTCAACCACTGGTGGCAGGTGACCTTGTACGTCAGCCCGCGCGGGTTGACGACGTCGGCGATCCCGCACCGCACGGGGGCCTTCGAGATCGAGTTCGACTTCGTCGGTCACCGGCTAGAGGTCCGCAGCGACGGCGGCGTGCGGAGCCTCCCGCTCCGGCCGATGCCGGTCGCCGAGTTCTACACCCGGATCCTGGACATGCTCGACCAGCTCGGGATCGAGGCATCGATCCGGCCGCACCCCAACGAGGTCGAGCCGGCGATCCCCTTCGCCGAGGACTACGTCCACGCCTCCTACGACGGCGAGGCGGCCGCCCTGTTCTGGCGACAGCTGCTGCAGGCGAACCGAGTGATCGGCGAGTTCCGGGCGCATTTCGTCGGCAAGGTCAGTCCGGTGCACTTCTTCTGGGGCGCGATGGATCTCGCCTGCACCCGATTCTCCGGGCGGACAGCTCCGCCGCACCCCGGCGGAGCGCCCAACTGCGGGGACTGGGTCATGGTCGAGGGCTACTCCCGGGAACTGTCCAGCTGCGGATTCTGGCCCGGCGGTGGTGAGGAAGGCGCCTTCTACTCCTACGCCTACCCCGCACCCGAAGGGTTCGCCGATCAGCCGATCGGCCCCGACGGCGCGTACTTCAGCACCGAGTTCCAGTAGTTCCTGCTGCCCTACGAGGCCGCCCGCGCCGCACCCGACCCGGACCGCGCGGTCGCAGAGTTCCTTCGCACCACCTACGAAGCCGCCGCGAACCGCGGACACTGGGACCGCTCCGCGCTGGAAGACAACCCCTCCCGGTGGCACGGAACCTCTGCGACCACGCGGCCGTGAGCCGGATGGCGGCTGCGGTCCGTGGGAACCGCCCCGAGAACGACTACGAAGTCGGCCGGCGACGGCCGGATCCCGATCGCGAACCGGCAGATCGGGGCACGGGAGGTGGCCTCGCCTCCGAAGATCTCACCGGTCGAGGTCGGCAGAGCTGAGCCGCAGGTCGCCCGCGAAGTCGATCCGGGCCAGGTCGGCGCGGGAGGCGATGCCGAGCTTGGGGTAGACGTTGGCCAGGTGGTGGCCGACCGTGCGTGGGCTGATCAGCAGCTGTGCCGCGATCTCCCGGTTGGTCAGACGCTCCGCGGCCAGCCGCGCGACCCGCAGTTCCTGCGCGGTCAGCCCGGCCGCGGCCGGAGGACCGGGCACACGACGCGCGGCCGGCCATTCGGCCAGAGCCTGCTCGCGCAAGGCCCGCGCCCGCAGTGGTTCCGCGCCCAGGCGGTCGAAGACCTCGGCGGCCCCGGCGAGCTGGAGCCGGGCGTCGGCCCGGCGGCGTGCCCGCCGCAACCATTCCCCGTACAGCAGCCGGGTGCGGGCGTACTCGAACGGATGGTCCCCCGCACCCTCCACCTCAAGGGCCGCCCGGTACGAGGCCTCGGCCGCCGATCCACCCTGGACGAGGGCCCGGAGACGGTGGCCGGCCGCACGGGCCCAGGTCGCGCCCGTACGCTGCCCCCACGCCTCGACCAGGGCGACCTTGGGCTCGACGATGTCGGTGCGGCCGACCTGCACCGCCGCCTCGACGGTGTCCGCGGCGGCGAGCAGCGCGCAGGTGGGGTGAGCGGCCTCGTGGCCGGGCTCGGCGAGAGCCACCAGGTGGCTCAGCGCCTCCTGTGGACGACCGTCGAACAGCGCCGCCCGGCCGCGGTGCCAGTAGGCCGCCGCGCTGAGCACTCGCACCCCACGCGGAACCGAGACCTGCAGGACCCGTGTGGTGTGCTCGTCGACGGCGCGGCCGTCACCACGGGCAGCGGCCAACGACCCCAGGGACGCGTGGCACTGCGTGGCCAGGTGATCCGCCCCGACCTCCTCTGCCAGCCGCAGCCCCTCGGCCAACGCGGTCTCGGCAGCATGCCACCGGCCTGCGGCGATGTCGAGGACCGCGGTCTGGGAAAGCACGATCGCCAGCGCGGTGAGCTCGTGCCGGCGCCGCAGCTGTACGGCCTGTACGCGCAGTACGTCGAGCAGCCTGCCCTCGATCCCCCAGGCCTGGACCAACGGCACGGGCGGGAGCAGCTCCCATGCGGCTGTGCCGAGCCGACCGACCGTGTCGCCGGCCATGTCCGGGGTGGTCGGGGTGACCTCACCGGTCTGGTCGTAGCAGGACCACCAGTTCCGCAGCACGGGCAGCAGCTCCGACAAGGCGGGATCATCGTCGGTGTTCACGGCCCGCACCTGCTGTAGTGCCTCCTGCTGGAGGTCGGGCCGACCGGCCGACCACGCGGCGCGGACCGCCACCGTGCCCAGCTCCACCGCGCGGCGGGTCTCGGGGACCACGGCCATGTCGCAGACCAGGTAGCGGTGGGCACGCTCGGGCATGCCGTGGGAGAACTCGAGGATCCCGCGCAGCCCGCCGCTCAGCCGGGCGACGGGAACCACACCGCCCAGGTGCTCCGCGTCCCCGAGCAACTGCCGCGCCGCCTCGGCGTGGCCGACGTCCCACGCGGCGCGGGCGGCAGCGGCCAGCCGGCGCGCAGCCGCAGCCGACGTCGGCGACAGCTCCGCTGCCCGACGCAGCGTGCGAGCCGCCATCGGACCCGCGCCGCGTCGCAGGCACTGCTCGGCGGCCTGCTCCAGCAGTGTGGCGATGTCCTCATCCGGCCCGTCGGCGGCGGCGGCCAGGTGCCAGGCCCGTTCCCCGGTGGCATCCGTCGGCAGGGCGGCGGCCAGCGCCCGGTGCACGGCCTGCCGGTCCAGGAAGGGGGCGCCGTCGTAGATCGCCGCCCGGATCAGCGGGTGCCGGAACTCCAGCCGGGCCCCCGAGGCGCGGATCAGACCGGAGCGCAGAGCCTCGTCCCAGGTGGACGTGTCGACACCCCATCCGGACCCGGCACGGTGCATGACGTGCCGGTCGCCCCGGTCCTCGGCGGCGGCCAGCAGCAGGAGCGCCCGGGTCGACGGTTTCAGTGCCTCGGCCCGCGTGCGGAACGCCTGCCGCAACCGTGGCCCGACCGGCATCGGTTCCCCGGACAGCAGGAGGGGCGCCTCGCCACCGGTCTCGCGATCGAGGGTGGGCAGCTCGTGCAGCGCCAACGGGTTGCCCCCCGCCGCCCGGACCGTGCGGTCGACAAGCGCCTCGTCGGCGTCCGGCACGACGGCGTTGACCAACCGGCGCGCGTCGTCGTCGGCCAGGCCCACCACCTCCAGCGCCGGCAACCCCTCCCACGGCCCCGAGGCGGGATCCTCGTGTCCGGTGAGCAGGACCGCGACCGGCTCCGTCGCCACTCGGCGCGCGAGGAAGCCCAGGCAGTGCGCGGTCGCCTCGTCGACCCATTGGGCGTCGTCCACCACAACGAGCACCGGTCGCTCCCGAGCGAGATCGCTGACCAGCGAGAGCACGGCCGCGCCGATGAGGAACCGGTTGGTCGTGTCCCGGCTCAGTCCCAGCGCCCCGCGCAACGCCGCGGCCTGCGGAGCGGCGAGCGTCTCCAGCCGATCCATGACGGGCCACAGCAGCTCGTGCAGCGCCGCGAACGCGAGCCCCGCCTCCATCCGAGTGCCCCGGCACCGCAGCACCGTCGCGTCGGACGCCGCCTCGACGGCGTGCTCGATCAGGGCGGTCTTGCCGATGCCCGGCTCACCCCACAGCACGAGCCCTGAGCCCGCGCCATCCGCCATCCGAGCCAGCAGCGCCTCGAGAACCGTGGTCTCGGCGCGCCGCCCGAACAGCTCCATGTCCACCCCAGAATCTCGCGCCAGACCGCGGTGGTACGGCCGTTTCGAGGCTATAACACGTTCTGCCCGTAGCCGGGTGACCGATTCGCCGGCCGATCCGGCGAGGGCCGCGGCGCCCGCTTACGCGCACGGCGACCATCTCGGGCGTCCGCGGCGACGTTCTCCGACGCACGGACACGTGCGACCGGCTCACCGCTTATGTCATGCCTCCCTTGAACGACTGCTGCCCTGGACCACCGTGCGCGGTGGGCTCACGGCTTCTTCGACATCGCCTATCACCGTGACTCGGCCACCGTCACCGGGATCGGGGTCGGGGATGATCGATTCCGGGTCGACGAGATAGACCTCGTGTCCGTCCAGCGTGAGCCGACGCGCGACTTCCAGCAGCATGCGCCGTGACACGTCGTCGATCGAATAGACCATCGTGAGGTCCAAAGCCACCCTGGCTTCTGCGGGCGCGGTGTCCACGGTCTCTCGAACCACTCTCTCGGCTCCGGCGAAACGGATCCCACCTTGCAGTTGGAAGACCCGGATCGCGTTCGGTCCGCTGCCGACGACGTGATTGGATCGCACGACCGCACGCGCGGCGGCCGGAACCTCCATCACGTGCAGCCCCATATCGGAGGAGAATCGTTCGAACAGCGATACTCCCCGAACGCTGTTCCCGTGGGGATCCAGTCGTGGTGAGAACGTGGCGATGCCGATCTGGCCGGGGAGCGCGCCGATCAGGCCCCCGGCCACGCCGCTCTTCGCCGGAATGCCGACCTGGGTCGCCCAGTCGCCGGCCGCGTCATACATTCCGCAGGTGGCCATGACGCTCAGCACCTGGCGCACCACCGGTTCGCGTATCACCTGCTCACCCGTGAGAGGGTTCACCCCTCGGTTGGCCAGCGTCGCGGCCATCATGGCCAGATCTCGCGCGGTGACGAGCACGGAGCATTGGCGGATGTAGCCGTCGACGACGGCTCTCGGGTCTTCGGTGAGGATGTCGTGGCTGCGGAGCATGTATGCGATGGCGAGGCTGCGGTGCGCGTGCTCCATCTCTGAGGCGCACACCGCCTCATCCATCTTCAGCCGACGACCGGCGAAGGCCGAAAGGCCGTGGACCACGCGCTCCACGCGCTCTGTCGGATTCAGGTCCTCCGAGCCGGCCAGCGAGTGGGCGGTGATCGCGCCAGCGTTGATCATGGGATTGAGCGGGCGCCCGGTATCACTCTCGAGGGAGATCTCGTTGAATGCCTCTCCCGATGGCTCGACACCGACTTTGGCGAGCACGGGATCGAATCCGCGATCGGACAGGGCCAGCGCATACGTGAACGGCTTGGAGATCGATTGGATCGTGAACTCGACATCGATGTCACCGGCACCGTAGACCGCGCCGTCGACCATGGCGAAGACCGCGCCGAGGCGCTCGGGATCCGCTGCCGCGAGCTCGGGAATGTACCCTGCTGGCTCTCCGGAGGTGTCCGACTTCACGGCTCCGAGTACCTCGGCCAGATAGTCGGGAATGACTGACCGCATTCTTCCTCCTCCATACGGATGTGCGACCTCCGCGCCGTGACATCAGCGCCGCGGCCATCATCCTGCGGGTACCTTCCGGCATCCGTAGACGCCTCACCGGATCACAACGTCGACGGGTGATCGATCGGCTCTCATGACCCGCTCCGTGCGGCGCACGTGACCGGTGCGATGTCGGCAGGTGCCGGTCGCGGAACACCCCGCCATTCGCGGCAAAGCCCTGCGTAGCCGGTTAGGACGTCTCCCGCGACGTGAACGACACTACGGCCATTCGAGGGGTGTCCAAGACATGTACGGACGCGGGACGATAGGGATCGTCTATCGACTCGGCGAAGGCGGTCGGAGCCGCCCGAGCGATGTCGCAAGTCGCGGAGTCACTCGAACGTCGACACCGCGCCGACGTGCCCGCTGCTACGCGGTCAGCGTCACCACCAGGAACACCACTCCCAGCAGCAGCGCGGTCGGCGTCATCACCAAGCGCTCGAACTTACTGCGCGACAACAGGTTCAGCACCGAACCCAGCGCCAGGTAAACCACGATCACCCACATCCCGATCGTCAACAGCGGCTCGCCGATGATCGACACCAGGCCGGCCTTACTCAGCAGGAACAGCGCGAACACAGCGTAGATCAAGACCGCGACCACGCTCCCGATCCGCAGGTTTCGAGGCAGCACGTCGTGCTGGCCGCCCCAGACGAAGCGGCCCAAGGGCGCTCCGGCGGCAAGGGCGATCTGGAGGGCGGCGAGTACGGCGAGCAGGATCAGGCCTGTGATCGCAAAGGCAGGCATGGCTTGACGCTACCGGGTCTCGGGGGGCGGCGGACATTCCCGATGGGCCTCCCGGGAAACGACCTCCAAAGCCCTGCATGACGGGGCCGACGTTGAGGACGACCGGGACCGGATGTGAGCGTGCCCGACCGGACCTCTACCGGCAAAACCTGGCTGGAGGATCGGATCGCGAGGTGACCCTGCTTGACCTTGACACAGTGAGAAGGCTTTCACTGCTGCCGAGGAGGTGGTCTCCCATGCTCGAACGGGACGTGATGGCGGCGCCCGCGGCACGCCTGCGAGAACGTTTCTTCTCGCAGGGCTTCAGTTTCGCGGGCGAGCTCACGCGGAAGGTCGTCACCTACCGACTGGAGCCCGTGATCGTCGGCGACCTCTCCTCATAGCTGGACATCCGGCGGACGGTTCCGCCCTGCGCGCTCGTCGGCGCGTCGAACAGGTCCGGCCACGTGCGGCTCGTTCCACATTTCAACGCGCTCGACGCGCGAGGAGGGGTGCAATCCGTCATGACCATGATCTACAAGTCCGAGGCCGGTGAACGCGAGCTCCGCGACCACTACCGGCAGGTGCTGGAGGCCTGGCCGGTTCCCGCCGAGCACCTACGGGTGCCGACGCGCGAGGGCGAGACCTTCGTCCTGGCCTGCGGCCCGAAGGACGCGCCGCCCCTGGTGCTGCTGCACGGCTCGGGCGCGAACACGTCGATGTGGCGAGGAGATATCGCCACCTGGTCTCAGTACTTCCGCACCTACGCCGTCGACCTCGTCGGCGAGCCGGGCCTGAGCGCGCCCTCGCGCCCTGCCCTGGACTCTGATGCGGTATCACTCTGGCTGGACGACGTACGGGAAGGACTCCAGATCACCGACGCCGCGTTCGTCGGCACGTCTCTGGGCGGCTGGACGGCCCTGGACTACGCCATCCGCCGTCCAGAGCGAGTGACCCGCCTGGTGCTGATGTGCCCCGGCGGCGTGGGACGGCAGAAGGTCGGCTGGATCTTCAAGTCCCTGCTCACCCGCCCGTTCCGACGCGATGGACTACGCGAGTCGGCGATGGCCGTCGCGGGACTGGACGGAGAGAGGGACCGGCAGGCGCTCGACGCCGTCGTCCTGACGTTCACGCACTTCAACCCGCGCCGGGAAAAACTCCCGGTATTCCCCGATGAGGCGTTGCGCGGTCTCACCATGCCCGTACTCGTCATCGTTGGTGGCCACGACGCCATGCTCGACTCCCACCAGACCGCCCGGCGTGTCCGTGAGTGCATCCCGCACTCGACCGTGAACCTGCTCCCCGAGGCCGGTCACGCCATCTTCGGCCAGGCCGAGCCGATCGCCGAGTTCCTCCGGGCCTGAGGCGAACGGCGACCGACCGGCCGACATCGTTCGCGGTCAAGGGCATGGCCCGGCCCTAGGTCGCGCGGCGCGAATCGGCCGTCGCCGCGGTAGGGGCGACGCCTCACCCATGCGAGGGTTCGCACACGACCTGCCCCACACCTGCGCACCGTCGCCACGCCCGAGGTCGTGAATCGCTCCTCTGCCCGGCCCGCAGCGAGAAACCTCGACCACACATCGACTCGGACAACACACCGGCGTTCGCCATCTCGTTCGCGACCGGTTCGCAGCCAGGGAGACGGCGGCGGTCACGCCACGCGCACCGGGGCCTGGCATCGGTTCGACCGCGGGAGAGCGCCGTTCTCCGAGTTCACGCTCGCGGTGCTCGCGGGCCGAGCCCGATCGCGGGCAGGATCGCCTGGTCGACGATCGCCGCGAGGTCCTCGTCGGTGGGCGGTGCTCCGGCATCGATCAGGTGCTTGGTGACGAGGGCCTCGCCGATGCCGGCCACGACCGGAGTGAGCAGTTCGGCAGGGAAACGGCCCCGGTCGGCGTAGTGCTGCAGCACGGTGCGGGTGAACGTGCCGCCCCGGCCGGCGAAGACCCGTTCGAACAGGGCCTCGGACATCAGCGCGGCACTCCTCGGGTCGGTGAGGATGGCCGCGACGGCGCGACCCGCCGGGCTGAGGGCCCACTCGACCATGAGACGCAGGGCGCGGATCAGGTCGCCGCGCAGGTCGTCGGCCCCCGGGGTCGACTTCTCGACCGGGTGCTGGTGGTAGAGCGCGTCGAGGAGCACCTCGATCGGATCCGACCAGCGACGGTAGAGGGTGGTGCGGGGCGTGGCCGCGCGCCGGGCGATGCCGTCCATGGTCAGTCGCCCCGCACCGACCTCCAGCACCTCTTCCAGTACGGCGTCGTGGATGGCCCTGATCAGCTCTTTGCCGCGCCGACGCGTACGGGCGTTGTAGTCACTCATCACCGTTCCCCTTGATTAGCTACAACCATGTAGCTTATCTTGAGGATTAGCTACAACTATGTATCTAATTCCGAGGGGACAACCATGTCCGTCGCCCCACCGGCTCCCGTTCAAGGGGCCACTCCCATCGTCCAGCGCGCGCTCGCGCCCGATCTCGCGCGCGGGCTGATGCTGCTCCTCATCGCCTTGGCCCACGCGCACATGTACCTGTCAGGCCACGAGACGGGCTTCCGCGGCTACACACTCGACGGCGACGTCCCAGACCGGCTGGTCGCCGGGGTGCAGATCCTGCTGGTGGACGGACGGGCGCTGCCCATGTTCGCCGCCCTGTTCGGTTACGGCCTGGTGCAACTCGCCAACCGGCGGCTCGCCACGGGCGGGAGCTGGCCACAGGTGCGCAAAGTGCTGCGCCGCCGGAGCCTGTGGCTGCTGGCGTTCGGGTTCTGCCACGCGCTGCTGCTGTTCTTCGGTGACATCCTCGGGGCGTACGGGCTGGTGGGGCTCGTGCTCGTCGGTTTCATCCGGCGCGAGGACAGGGCCGTGCTGCGGGCCGCCGCCGTCGGACTGATGCTGCATGTCGTGGTGGTGGTCGGCTTCGGACTGCTCACCGTCTCCGCGCCGAAGGGCGACACACCCGCCGCCCTGGCGGACCCGATCGAAGCGACCGTGATGCGGCTCATCGGATGGTCCGGAATGACGCCCACATTCTTCGCCGCCAGCGTGGCGCCGGCCTTCCTGTTCGGGATCTGGGCGGCCCGGCGCCACGTGCTGGAGGACCCCGCCACGCACCGGGACCTGCTCTCCCGGGTCGCCGCCACGGGTCTCGGACTGGCCGTCGTCGGCGGAGCGCCGTTGATGCTGATCGACATCCGGATCTGGGCGCCGTCGGACATGGTCGCCGTATCGATGTACGCGCTGCACAGCGTGACGGGCATCGCCGGCGGGCTCGCGTACGCGGCGATCGTCGGGCTCGCCGCCGACCGGATGGGGCCTGGCCGTCCCGGTCCGGTCGTCAGAGCCCTCGCCGCGTGCGGTCAGTGGTCGCTGACCTGCTATCTCCTCCAGTCGGTGATCTTCGTGGCGGTGTTCGCACCGTACGCCGGAGGGCTCGGCGCGCATGTCGGTGACGCCGCGGCGTCCGGCATAGCCGTGGTGACCTGGCTGACCACCGTGGTACTCGCCGCGCTGCTCGCGCCCGGCGGGCGAAGGGGTCCGGCTGAGACCGCGCTGCGGCGTCTCACCTACGGGCGTCGATGACCCACCGGTACGTCGAGCACCCCGGCCTGGCCACCCGCGGCCAGCCGAGGTGACACCGGCACCGCGAAAGGCGCCCCCCGATCTCTCGGAAGCGGCCTTAGCTTGGTGAGGTGTCCGAACACTTCGGCGCGAGCCCTCACCCTTCGTGGCGGGGGACGTACTCCGCTGTCAGGGCGATGACGGAAGGGCTGAACGGCCGTCTCGTCCGCGACTCCCGAACCAGGGCGAACCTGATTCTGCCTGATCGCGATGATCAGACGGGATCCCGTCGACTTCGGTCCGGCCGCTCCAGGAACACCCTCGGTGGGATATCGATTCATCGGGTGGGGTTCCCGGTGAACGACGTGGCGTGGTCGGTGACCCACTGGCGGAAGGTTCGCGCCGGCCTTCCGAGGAGGTCGGACACCGTCGAGGTGACGTATGCCGGGCGTCCCATCGTGGCGTTCCACGCCGCCAGGAGCATGTCCACGGCCGGGCGCGAGGCTTCCGGGGTCTCGCGCCGGAAGTCGTCGGGCGACCGTTCCTCGAACGTCAGCCGGCGGCCCAGCACATCTCCGATGACGCGTACCTGTTCGGCCTGGGTGAGCGACTCGGGGCCGGTCAGGACGTAGTCGCCGTTGGCGTGTCCGCCCTCGCGCAGGATACGCGCGACGACCGCGGCCACGTCCCGATCGTCGACCGGAGCCGTCTCGGCCGCGCCGTACGGCCAGCGGACCACGCCGTCGCCACGGATCGCGGCGGACCACCAGAACAGGGCGTTCGACGCGAACATCCCCGGCCGGACGATCGTCGAGTCGAGTCCGGCGGCCGCGATGAGCCGCTCGATCTCGGCGTGCAGCGCCGCCATCGGGTTCGGTTGCCGGAAGAACGGGTGCGGGGTCCGGTGCGGTGCGGACAGGTAGACGACCCGCTGTGCGTGGGCGGCCAGCCGGTCGACGACGGCCGCCGCGGTCCGCGGCGGGGCGGTCCAGACCAGGAAGACCGTGCCGACGGCGTGCAGCGCGGCGTCGAGCGATTCGGGCACCGTGAGATCGCCGGTGACGATCTCGACGCCGGCGGGCAGCGTCGCCGCCGACTCGGAGCGGCGCACGAGGGCACGGACCGGCACGTCCGCGTCGGCCAGCAGGTCGACCACGGCACGGCCGATGCGGCCGGTCGCCCCGGTGACGAGCACCCGAGGCCTTCCCGCGGATGTCATGGCAACCTCGCCGTCGTCGACGGGGTGCGGCGGGGTGTCTGTCTGTTCCATGGGCGCCATCTTTTCGTTACCGAGTTAAAAACACAACCCAGTAATAAATGTTACCCTGACGGGGTGAGCGAGCCGGTCGGGCTGAGGGCCCGCAAGAAGGTACGAACCCGGGACGCGATCGCCGAGGCGGCGATCTCGCTGTTCCTCGCGCACGGATTCGACCAGGTATCGGTGTCCGACATCGCCGCGACGGCCGAGGTGTCGAAACCGACGCTGTTCCGCTACTTCGCCACCAAGGAAGACCTGATCCTGCACCGCTTCGCCGACCACAACGGTGAGGCCGCACGCGTGGTCCGCGACCGGCCCCCCGGTATCGCGCCGACAGCGGCGCTGCACCGGCATTTCCTGGCCGGCCTCGATCGCTTCGAGCCGGTCACCGGCCTCAACGACCACCCCGAGGTGGTGGCGTTCCATCGGCTGGTCTTCACCACCCCAACCCTGGCGGGACGGCTCCTGCAGTACATGCTCGACGACGAGGACGCGTTGGCCGCCGCCCTCGACCCGGGTGTCCGGGGCCGGCTGCAGGCCGCCCAGGTGATCGCGGTTCAACGCGTACTGGCCAGGACCAACTGGCAGAAGATCGCCGACGGGCGGACCGCACGCGATGTGCGCCCCGAGGCGATCGCCGACGCAGAGCACGCCTTCGCCCGGCTGTGCCACGCGACGAGCAACCTCTAACCCGCTGCGCCCGCACAACTCGCACGAGCCGAAACCAGCCCGCCCGGCGGCCACAGGACCTCGGAAACGACGAGATCCCGCGACCGATCTGCTCGGCGTCGGCGATCCGACCCGTCTCGACCCCGCGGTGACCTGGCGGCCCAGAGCCGGACGCAACCGGCTACGGGTGCC
>NZ_JBEXUE010000034.1:0-37463 GCF_040614275.1 Streptosporangium sp. NPDC006013 | reverse complement strand
GGGGGGGGGGGGGCCCCCGGCCCGCCCGCGTCACGCACCGCGTTTCACCTTCACGCGGTACGTCTTGGACGGCACGGCGGCCCCGGACCGGGGAAGGGATGGGGCCGTCGTGCCCGCTCATCAGAAGTGGCCGATAGTGGCCGAGCCGGAGGTGAGCGCCCAGCGGTGCAGGAGCGCGGTCGTCTCGGCCTCGCGCATCTGCGTCTTCAGGCCCTCGATGGTCCGGTCACAGATGATGAGCGGTTCCGGGGTGGGCCAGGTGGCGATGGCGTGGAAGAGTCGGCTGCCGGTGCCGTACAGCACGGCCCAGCCTGGCCAGGTGATCTCCAGCATCGCGGCCTCGGCGCGGGCCTCGTGGTCCCAGGTGTAGTACGGGACCGGGGCGGCGGTCCGACCGTCGCGGTGACGGCCCCGGGCGGCGGCCAGGCAGCGGCGGATCATGCGATCACCCGCCCGGCCTGCTCCCGCTCCGGCATCTCCCGCTCTCGCCTCTCCTGTTCCCGAGTTTCCTGCTCTCGCGTCTCCTGCTCCGGCTCCTTCGAGGCAGGAGCCTCTGGTGTCTCCTGTTCGCGGGCCGCCTGCTCCTCCGCCTCGCGGGCGAAGGTCTCCTGCCGGTCGGTCTCGGCCCGCAGCGCCTCCAGGCTGTCGCCGTCGACGGTTCGTTCGGCCCCGGCGTGGGTGGCCACCTTGGAGAAGGGCCGCTCCCGGCTGGCCCACAGCCGTCCGGCGTCGCTGAGGATCAGCCGCCAGCCGGGAATCGTCGTCTTGGGAATCGTCGTCTCGGGGCTGGTGGGCTCCGGGTGGGTGGAACTACCATCTCTCACTGGTTGGACCTCGATCCGATCAAGGGCCCGTCCGGTCGTTGGTAGCGGTGGGCGGGCCTGCTTCATGAAGCGGGGAAGGATCTGGAGGGGTTCGCCGTACCGGCCGGGCGGCCGACACGAAGACGGAGTGACCGCCGAGCGGTTCAGTGCGCAGGTGGTTCTTCGCCTCGGACGGGACGCGAGACGGCGCCTGCATCCGAGCCGGGACGGCCTGGTGGGAGCGGGCGCCGGACGCGGACGACAGCGCCTCCGCCGAGGCGGCGACGCTGGTAGGGACGGCTCGACGGCCGGGCTCCGCTCAAGACGGCGCTGAGCGGAGATCGGCACGACTGCCTCGGCGGACCGCTGAGCGGGGACCATCCCGGCCGGGGCCGCGGGGACGGGCCGCTCGAAGCACGGCAGGGAACGGTCTCCGGTACGACGGACCCGCAGCCGGATGTCCAACAGGTCACCGGAGGGCTGGGCGTACTCGTGATCGGCGGGCCGATCGGGACAGCCATGCGCGTAAGGGGCATGGCCACAGACGGCACACCCCATCGGCATCGGCGGGGCATCGGCGAAACAACCGCAGCAGCTCTTCTCCAGCCGGTTGAGCACCGGAACGCCAGGGTTGGTCACGGGCCGGAGAACCTTCCTGATCAATGGCCTGTCCGGTGTTCCAGCGTCGGCCAGGCCTGTCGTAGAGTGTCGTATGACACTTGACGCTAGAGGGTGCCAAGGCTGGCCGTCAAGGAAATGGCCTACGACACTTTGGGTATGGTGATGTACGTGCACATGGATTCGGATTCGCCCGCACGGCGTATAGCGACCGATCTGCGGGCTGACATCGCTTCAGGGCGCCTGCTACCGGGTGAAAAACTGCCTTCCGTCCGAGATCTCGCCGAGCGCTACGAGGTATCCCGCACCACCGCGGGCAAGGCGTTGATCCTGCTCAAGACGGAGGGGCTGGTGACCACCCGACACGGCTCCGGCGCCTACGTGCGCGAGTCGCACCCGATCCGGCGGCTTGGCCCAGAGCGGTACGCGCGCCACCGCTGGGAACAGACCACTGTCCAGGCATTCGCCACCGAGGTCCCGGAGAGCGACGCCACTCAGCAACAAGGGCACCAGACGCAGGAAGTGTCCTTGGTCGCCGCTGACGAGTCCGTCGCCGCCGCGCTCGGCGTCGAGGCCGGGGCGCCGGTGTACGAGCGGGCTCGTGTCGTGACCCGCGAGGGCAACCCCACCCATACGATGACCTCGTACTATCGCCCGGCTGACGTCGAGGGGACGCCCCTGGTCGACCCCTCGCCGGGAATCGCCGGACAGGGCGGCGGGTTTCGGGTGCTGGCCGACAAGGGGCTCTCCCCGTGCGAGATCACCGAAGATCTCCGCGCTCGGATGCCGACCGCTGACGAGACCCTGCTCCTCGACCTTCCACCCGGCGAACCCGTCGTCGAGCTGTGTCGCGTCACCCGTACGGCCGACGGCCACGTGGTCGAATACGCCCGAGGTGTACACGCGGCGAGCCGGTTCGTCTGGTCCTACACCTTCGCCATCCCCAGCTGAGCGGGGACGGCTTCAACTAGATTTTTCGCCGGAACAACCAGAGCCGATCCCCCGAGGAATCCGCGGCGTTTCTTGTCGCGGTAAGGAGTGAACATGATCGCCCCTGACCTATCTGGTGCCGAGTTCCACAAGTCCAGCCTCAGCGGCGGCGGCGACAACTGCGTGGAGGTGGCCACCAACCTGCCTTGCCTCATCGCCGTCCGCGACAGCAAGGACCCATCCGGCCCAATGCTGACCTTCTCCCCGACGGCCTGGCACAACTTCCTCACGGGCATCCGCAGCGAAGAAATCTGACCGAACGCAAGTGCCGTATTGAATCTGAAAGCTCGACGTTACCTGTGATCATGTCTCTGACCTGGGAGGGCAGATGTGTTACGGGTAATGCCAACCTCTGGTCACCAGTAGCCTCGGAACGGCGGTTGGAAGCTCATCCTCATCGCGAGCCGGTAGCCGGTCAGAGGAAGAAGATCACCAGAATGGTGAGGCCGAGGCTCAATGCCACGAAGCGGAGCGTTCTCGGGCTTCGGCTGGCCTCGCGGCGAGAGGAGAGCACCAGTACGGTGATCACGGCCAGCGCCGTCAGGAGATGCAAGCCGTACCACCAGGGAGTGGGCAGCTTTTCCAGGACGGTTCCGGTGAGCAGGTCGTCGGCGGAGCCGTAGCCGGCCAGACCGCCGAGCAGGACCAGACCCAGGGCCGCGAGGGCGTAACGGAATCGGCCGAGCAGGATCCAGACGACGGTTCCCAGGACGAGCAGGACCGAGGAGCTGTGGTGCAGGTGCCGGATGAGCAGGCCGCCACGCACCTCGGAGCTGATCTTCAGGATCGAGTCGTAGGCCGCGCTCACTGGGACACCCCGCAGCGGCTCGTAGAAGCCGCTGTAGGGGACCATCTGGTTGCTCGGTGTGTAGAAGAAGGCCAGGAAGCCGCCGGTGAGCAGGATGACGACGAAACAGTAGATCAGCATCTCGCCCACCAACTGCCGCACTCGCTCCATTCGGCGCATTTCACCACAACGGCTCGGCGCTGTCTGGGTTTCTGGTCAATTCCAGGAGTACGACACCCCTGGCCTTCATCCTCGACGTGCTCCGCGCGGTGCCCCTGAACCAGCAGGTACTGGTGATCAAAGTGGGCGTTACCCAGAGGATTCCTGTCAGTGCAGGTCAGAGGCATGATTACGTGTCACGTTGAGCTTTCAGATTCAGTAACAGCCCAAAAAGCGACGTACCGGACCTAAAAGCTCGACGTGACACGCGAGCATGCCTCCGCCCCACAGCGATAGGCGCCTCCGGGTGGTGATCGCCTTTGTGGGTGATGTGACGTCTTCCTGTTGTCCGAATCAGAGCGGGTTTTGGTGATCTCCCCATCCGGTCGGTGGTTGGTCCCGTACAGTTGCTCACGCTCGTTTGTGTGGTTCTTCCACGCAACCGAGGGTAGAACCCGTGTGGAAAGGAGGTCAGTGCGCCGATGTTGCTGAATTTCCGCATGGCCAACCACCGATCGCTCCGTGACGAGCAACAGTTGTCACTGACGCCCAGCTACCGTGCCGACGGTCCGGTTGATGTCGACCGGGAGACCGTCCCGGTGATCGGAATCTTCGGCCCCAATGCCTCTGGTAAGTCCAACGTCATCGACGCGCTGGTCTATATGCGAAACCTGGTACGAGGCTCTCTCAAAGAGAGCGAGCCAGGCACCGGCATCCGGCGGTACCCCTTCGCGCTGGATCCGGCCAGCCGTGAAGAACCGTCCACATATGTGGTGGATCTCTTCCTCGAAGGGGTCAGACACACTTACGGTTTTTCGGTAGACGACGTGCAGGTGACCGAAGAGTGGATGTACAGCTATCCGCAGAAGCGGAAGCGCGTGATTTTCCATCGGCAGTTCGAAGATTACTCATATGGAGATCACTCTCCGGAGTCCATGCGACGAGTGCAGGAGATCACGGAGTCCAACGTGCTCTTCATGTCGGTCGCGGCGAGGTCTAAGCAGGATCTGGTCAGGGCGGTTTACGACTGGTTCACGAGTGTCCTGGATCGTAAAGCTGCGATGATGCGCCATCTTCGCAGTTCGGCTTTCAGCGCGGATTTTCTCGACCGCTCCGGTCATCTTGATCGACTGACGTCACTGCTGCGGGCCGCGGACACCGGAATCGAGTCGGCCGAGATAATCGAAGAGACGGCTGAGGAGTTCGCCGAGCGCTCCGCTCGCCCGGGAGGGGCCGAGAGATACCCATCTCAGCGACGCAAGGACATATTCTTCCAGCATCGGGGAGAAGGAGGCACCTTCGCTCTGGGATTGAGAGACCAATCTCTTGGGACGCAGGCTCTCTATGAAATAGGAATACCGGTCTTCAGGTCGCTCGACCGAGGGAGTCTTCTCATCGTGGACGAACTCGACTCAAGCCTGCATCCATACCTGTCGGCCCAGCTGGTCAAGCTGTTTCGGGAACCGGAGACCAACCCGCTGGGAGCCCAGCTCATCTTCACCAGCCACGATGCCACACTGCTCGGCCGGGTCCAGGGCGAGGAAGTGCTCCATCGAGACCATGTCTGGTTCACCGAGAAAGACGAATGTGGCGCGACGGAGCTGTTCCCTTTGTCTGATTTCAAACCACGTAAGGACGAGAACCGGGAGCGGAGATACCTGACCGGCCGCTACGGTGCTGTCCCGATTGTCAATGACGAGCTTTTCGCTGCTGCGCTTTCAAGGCGCGGAGAGGTAGGCGATGTCCCCCCGGACGGCCAAACCGGTGAAGATCAGCACTGAAACCCGAATGGGGCGGAACAGACGCAACCCGAGGGAAGAGCGCTCCAGTTTCCTGATCTTGTGTGAAGGGCCCACCGAGAAAGGCTACTTCACTGGTATGCGGTCGCGTCGCGGTCCTCAGCTCGATGTGGACATACCCAAAGGGGATCACATCTCCGCGGTACGCGAAGCGGTCAGCCGGGTGTCGGCCGAATACGATGCCGTCTGGTGTGTCCTGGACACAGAGCTGGACAAAATGCTCACAGCTTCGATGCTGCGTGCAGCACAGGGAAGTTCGGTCGAACTCGGACTCTCTACGCCGTCCTTTGAATTCTGGCTGATCCTTCATCATGCCAAATACACCAAGCCGTTTCAGTCAGCCGACGACGCCAAGAAAATGCTGAAGAAGATCAGCCCTTTCTGGAGCGAGGGCAACACTAGATTTTCTGACTTCGCAGACAAGGTTGATTCCGCGTATGCCAGAGCACAGCAGATCAGCCCTGACGGGAAGAATCCGATGCTGAATCCTTCGACCAGCGTCTGGCGATTGGTCGCGAGCATTCAAGGCCGACCCGAAGCGATCGGGCGGTCCACCGGCGCGGGTAGGTCCTGAAAGAACGCTGGGTGCCGTCAGCAGGCTTGGGTCCCGGCTCATGCGGTTGATTTAGCCGCTGCCGATACCCCACCCCTCGAACTGTAGGTCGAACACATATCCCATGCGTCGAACATGTGATCCAAAATTTCTGGACCAGAGCTCCAGTCGAGGTTACGATCTTGCTGTTCGCCGGCCGTGTCGATCGGCCGGCTCTCCACGCTGACGGGGCGCGAAGACGCCCCATGACTGGACGGGAGATCGCCCTTGAGGCGTGCACTGATCGCGTTGGGGATCGGTTTGAGCGTGTTGGGTTCCACCGTCGTCACCGGGCCGGCACAGGCCGCGAGTGTGGTGGTGGTCCCGTTGGCTCCCACTGTGACGGCGGCTCAGCAGGTCGCGAGGTTCTGGCTCGCCGACGGGGCCGCCAACCTGAAGAACGCCACGCCGTACGCCGTGCGGACCGCGGTCGCCGGGGAACGCCTGTCCACGGACATCGTCCCGGACGGCCCCCCGGTTTCCATCCCGCCAGTGGAGGAGCCTGCCTCGCCGGAGGGGGGAATGCCCACGACCTCGGGCAAGGTGTTCTTCATCGGCAGCGACCTCCAGCCGCACTGGTGCACCGGCACGTCCGTGCAGTCGAAATACCGGAACCTCGTCGCGACGGCAGGTCACTGCCTGTTGGACGTCGAGGCCCCGGCCGGCGCGCTCGCCAAGTGGGTCTTCGTCCCCGACTACTCCGAGGGCACGACCCCGTTCGGCCTGTACGTCGGGAAGCAGGGCCTCATTCACCATGACTTCGACGACATCCGGGACTACGACCGCGACCTCGCCTTCGTCACCGTGTACAACGGCGTCGTCCTCTCTTCTCCGGACGTGCTGACCGATACCGGGAGGCTGGCCGACAACGTCGGCGGCCAGGGGGTCGCGTTCAACCAGCCGCTCGCGCCCACGGTCGACGTCTTCGGCTACCCCGCCGGCCCCAACCCCGACGGCAGCCGGCCCTACCCGGGCGAGAGCCTCGAACGGTCGACCGGATCGACGTTCGCGATGGAGGTCACGGGCCTCCCTGCGGACCGGCCCATCGGGGTGGACTCCCCGTTCACCGGTGAAGGCTCTCTCGGTTCCTCGTGGCTGACCCAGTACACGAACGACACCCACACCGGCTATCTCAACGGCATCACGATCAGCGTTTCCGACACCGATGGCGACAACCGGTACGACACCGGCGTCTCACCGTACTTCGACCGTGAGTTGCTCATGGTCTACCAGAAGGCCGCCAACCTCTGGACCGGCACCATCCGCTCCTCCATCACTTAGCCGGCTCCCGTTCCCGCCGCGTCCGCCCAGAGGGCGGGCGCGGTGCCATGCCAACTGGTGGTGACGACCACTGACTCCGCCGCTTCACCCAGGAGGCCACAGCGTGCAGGGGGTGGCCAAGCTCCTGAAGTGCTATTGGCGGCCCCCTCAACATGTATCCAGGTAAGGCAGCTCAGGGATGTGGACATCCCACTCGGGGCGGGACAGCGCCCCATCCTTGGCGCAGATCGCCGCGGCGGCGGCATCAGGGGCGACGGTGATCTCCAGCAGCCTTCCATCCTGATGGGAGATGAGCAGCGCCGTCCGGTTGAATGCCACGGTGGCGACGAGGTCGGAGGTGAGTTCGACCCTGGAACCGATCTGCCGGTGCCCCTGCCACTCCCACAGCATGACGTCCTTGTCGGAGACGGACGCGAACATGTCGCCCGGCGGGTAGGGCACGAGAGCGGAGACGGCCATCGTGTGCGCGACCTGCGGCGGGGCGAGTTGCTCGTGCAACCCCCCGGTCCAGAACGTCACACGACCGGACGCGTCACCGGTCGCGGCCGCGTTCCGCGACAGGATCATCTCTCCCCGAGCGCGGGCGTCGGCCTGGTACGGCGACACCTTCCCGGTGACGAGGTCCAGCACTGCTCCCGCGGTTCCGGGCGACCGGCGCGTATCGGTGAGGAAGGATCCCTCGCGGGCCAGCAATCGCCGTCCGTCGGGCAGGAAGGTCACACCCGCGGCGTCCATCCCGATGCTCCTGAGCCACGTCCGGCTCCCGACGTCCCACAGTTCGAGTTCTCCGACGTCGTCCTGGCTTTCGAAGAAGGAGCTCACCGCCACGGTCCTTCCCTCGGGGGAGAACACCAGATCGCGTACTCCGTCCGCCGACTGACGCCTCACGGTGAAGTCGCCTGTGCGGGCCCTCGTCGCGACGTCCCAGAACGTCACCACGGTCGACTGGGCGTGGATGAGCGCCAGCGTGCGTCCGTCGGGGCTGAACACCGGCGAGTACGGCCCCGCCCCGGGAAGAGATGGGTCCCTCGAAAGGGGCGGGTCATCCGGCTGGATCGCGGCGCCGAGGGGTTTCCGGGTGGCGACGTCCCAGATCTTGACCTCCCAGTCCTCCTGCTTGCCGGCCGCCACGGCCAGTAAGCGGCCGTCGGGGCTGAAGCGCCGCTCGTCGTTGTTTCCCGGGGCGAACGTGCCGAGCGCGGTGGTGTGCGCTGAGAGATCGTACGTTTGCACCGTCCCGGACGGGTCCGCCACTCGGAGGAGGTGCCCGTCGTGGGAGATCCGATGAAGCGGAGCCAGTGTCCCCGGGGGGAGCGAGAGGCTCGCCAGCAGCATGCCATCGGACATGCCCTTGCGTATGCTCCACAGGTTCACCCGATCCTCGGTGTCCGTCCCGGTGAGGAAACGGCCGTCGCCGCTGAACTCCAGCCGTTCGGCAGGCGCGTACATGGGTGCCTCGGTCGCCTCCTTGCCGGTCGAGATGTCGAACAGCAGGACGCCGTCCTCGCGGGCGGAGACGGCGAGCAGCCGGCCATCCGGGCTGAACGCGCCGGTGGTGGCATTGGCCGGCAACCAGGGTGCGTCGACGCGTTTGCCACGCACAAGGTCCCACAGCTCAAGGCGACGGGCAGACCGCGAACCACCGGTGGCTGCGGCGTCCGAGTCGGATGTCTCCTCCGCGATCAGATCCCGAGCCCGGGGAGGGATCACCAACGCGAGCCGGTCGTCCGGACTGATGTGAACGACTTCTTCGGACAGTACCCGGGTGTGCCTCTCGACGTCCCACGTCTCCGTGGCGTCCACTCCCGAGATGGTCAGGAAACGGCCACTGGGGCTGAACCACATGTCGGGCAGGTCCGGATCCTGCCAGGAGATGAGGGGTGAGCCGCTCGGCGCCGGGCCGTGGACCGACCACAGCCACACCCCGGAGAGGTCCGCCACCGCCACGGTGCGCGTTCCGGGTCTGAACGCGAGAGCCATGACCTCCCGCTCCCAGCGCATGTCGGCGACCTGCTTCTTCCGGGCAAGGTCGTGGATGCGAAGGGTGCCCGGCTCGCCCGTCCGGCCGGGCGTGTAGGACGCCAGTTCGGCTCCGTCGGAGCTCAGCGTGTACAGCGACCCCGCGGTGCCGTATGGGTCGGTGAAGGCGTCGACCATCGGGCTCGCCATCGAGTCGACCAGCTCTCCCCTGGCCTCGGAGACAGGGGAGATCCGCCACGCCGCGGCGCTCAGCCGGCGGGCCAGCCCCGGATCGGTCAGGCGCAGGGTTGCGGCGCGTTGCGCCACCAGCCGGGCCGTCGTCTCCTCCAGCCGCCCCCGGGCGAGGTCGGCCTGCCGTACGGCGTCCACCGACGCGGCCACGGAGACGATCAGCAGCACGGCCAGGGCGGCCACGATGCCGGACCGCAGGCGCGAGGCACGCCGGGCACGGGCCGCGCTCGCCCGGAGGAAGTCGTTCTCCAGGGGCGTGAGATCGCCACGATGTTCCGACTCGGCGAGCAGTTTCTCGGCGACGGTCAGGCGCGCGCCCCGATACAGGACGCCGGCGTCGTGGCCGTGCTCGGCCCAGGCCGCGGCCGCTTGGGACAGCTGCCGGTGCGCGCGCAGACGATCGCGACCCTCGTCGACCCAGCCCCGCAACCGTGGCCACGCCCCGATGAGGGCCTCGTGGGCCACCTCCACGGTGTCCTGATGAAGCGTCAGCAGCCGGGCGCCGGCCAGTAGCTCGATGACGAGTCCCGTGTCGACGTCTCCCAGAGGATCCAGTTCCGCGCGGGAGACCGGACGGCGGGTGTCCTCGGCCTGCTCTCCAGGGTTGATCAGCCGGAGCAGGACGCGCCTGGCGATTCTGGCCTGGACCGGGGAGAGGCGCCCGTACAGCTCCTCGGCGGTGTGACCGGTCGCCCCCTGCACCCTGCCCACGCTCTCGTAGGCATCGAGCGTCAGCATCTTGCCCCGGCGGCGCCGCCAGGTCTCACGCAGCGCGTGCGACATCAGCGGCAGCGCGCCGGGCTCGTCGGCGACGTCAGCGATGATCGCCGCGGTCAGCGCGCGTTCGACCGTGAGGCCGTCGGCCATGGCCGGCCGCACGATCGCCTCCCGTAACTCGTCCCTGGTCATGGCCCCGACCAGCAGGCCGGCGTCGCGCAGGGATTCGGCGAGCTCGCGGTGCTCGCCGCAGCGCCCGTAGAAATCGGCCCGGACGGCTATGATCACCCGCAGTGCGCTTGCCGGACGCCGTGCACCGACGAGCATGTCCACGAACTCCGCACGCTCGCGCCGGTCGCGACAGAGCGCGAACACCTCCTCGAACTGGTCCACCACCACTACCAGTGATCCGCCGGCGGACTCGTCGGCGAGCAGCCGGTCGGCGTGCCGCATCGGGTGGTCGCCCGGGGTGATGACCACCACCTTCGGCGGTGGGAACGACGACGCCCGCAGGGCCGGCGCGACCCCGGCCCGCAGCAAGGAGGACTTGCCGCTGCCGGACGGCCCGAAAACCGCCACGAAACGGCGCAGTTCCAGCAGGTCCACTACTTCCCGAACCAGCCGTTCGCGCCCGAAGAAACGGGCCGCGTCCTCGGCGTCATAGGAGGCCAGGCCCAGGTAAGACGCCACAGCCCCATCGTCGTCTCGCATTTCACGCGCCAGTTCCGCGGTCACGCCGCGCCAGCGGGTTTCCCATTCCGCCAGGTCGCCACCGCACGCTTCCACGTAGGCGAGGACGATCTGCAGCGAGGCCAGGCGTTCGCCGGCGGCCGCTTGGGACAGGGTGGTGACCGAATAACCCACGCGCCGCGCCATGTCCCGGTAGGTGATGCCACCGGCCTCCTGGCGAAGTTTCCGCAGCGCGTAGGCGAAGCCCGGAACAGGTCCATCCGCGGGATCCAGCGGTCTTTCGCGACGACCCACTGTTCAGGCGCTCCACCCACTGGACGACAAAGGTCGCTAGAGAAATCGAAACTACATAATCGTCCGCACTGGCGCGACTTTCTCGGCCGATTTCCCGCGGGGGTAGCATCTGGCCGGCCTGCCCGAGACGCGACGTCCGACGGGCAGGCCGATGGGCGCATGCATGGGTACGCGGGCGCCGCGTCTTGACGCAGGCGGTACCCACCGGGTCCACATGCCGCTGGTCGGCGAGGTCGTCGATCGCCCCCTCGATCTGTTTGTTTGGGGCTCTGAACAGGGCTGCCAAACAAATAGGCGCCGCATAACTTCAGGCCTCGAAGGCCGTCGGACAACAGCGAGTGCGGTACAGACCCGCGTTTCGCCCGATGGCGCATCGGCCGGCAGCAGAGTGCCGCCGGCGAGACCAGAGGAAGGGCGGCAAGCATGAACATGCGTCAAAAAGCAGGACTGGCCCTGGCCGCAAGTGCTGCGGTCATGACCTTGGCCAGTACGGCGCCGGCCCATGCGGCCCCCGTGACGCGCTCCGCGCACGTCATGGTCGTGCAGACGGCATCGGAGAACCTCGCTCCCACGCTAGGAGCGGTCACTCCGGCAACCGTGGCAGCGGCGAAGAAGTTCTCATGCAGCCGGGTGAAGGGCTGGAAGCAGCGGCTGGCCTGCCACGCCGTGATGAAGGCGGGCGGCGCGTGGGTGTGGTCGAAGCTGGAGAAGGCGGCGAGGGGGGGATGGGTCCGCTACTCCGCAGCGTTCAACGCGCTCCCCAGGGTCTTCAGGGCCTTGCTCTGGAACCACAAGAGGTACTTCTATTGCCTCTTCTCGCCCTGGTGCTGACAGGGTTCCCCAGGCTCAACGGTCCCCGGATCCGCACAGCAAGCCGTTCCCCCGTGCCGTCCGCCGAGACGGCACGGGCCCCTGTGACCGCGTCCGCGGATCGTCGTCCCAAGTTCCGAACACCGTTCTCGTAGAGAGCCGACACCAGGAGACAGTCCCCATGCTCAGCACACTGAAAATTTCCACTGCCGTCGTCGTCGCTTCGGCGGCCCTCGCCCTGACGCCTGCGGGCGTGGCCGGCGCGGCACCGCCGACGACCGCCGGTGCGGGGTCGGCGTCCGCGTCGGCCGGCACCGCTCCGTCCTGCGTCAAGCGCCAATTGATCATCCGTCAGGGAGTCATGCTGACGAACAAGTGCGGCAGGACGATGAGGGTGAAGGTGCTCGTCAAGCGAGGCAAGGACAGCTGGTGCTTCACCATGAAGAACAACCAGCGGAGATTCTGGGCGTTCGTCCCCCAAGCCGCGTTCGCGAAGTACGAAAGGACCGTCACCTGCTGAAAGCGGCTCCCTGCGGGATCCCTACCCGCCGGTAGCGGCACCGGCCCATCACCTGCCCTCGCCGCGCTCTTCGAACATGACCGGCCCCCAGGCCCGGATGCTCATACACCGCATCCGCGGACGCGCCCGGAATCAGACGGGTGAGGAGGACGCGTCCAGCACGAGCATGATGTGCTCGTGTTCGCCATACCGGACCGTCTCGGTGCGCCGGAAGCCGCATTTCTCCAGTAGTCGTACCGAACCGGTGTTCCCACTGAAGGGGTCGGCGTAGAGCGGGCGGGTCCGCTCCTGTCGCAGGTGGAGCGTCACCGCCCGGGTGCCGATGCCCCGGCCCCAGTATCGCCGGCCGAACACGTATCCGATGAAGCGCATGTCCCCCTCCGACCAGGACACGACATTGCCGGCCACCTCGCCGTCCACGGTGACCGTCCGCACCAGGTTCGTGGGGTCTCCCAGGACCCTGGTGGCCCAGTGGGTCATGAAGCGTTCCCGCTCCCGGGGGACGAACTTCGACCGCCGGACCGTCTCGGGGTCGTGCTCGTGCTCGAAGAACAGCTCCAGATCGGCCTCTTCGACATCCCTCAGCCGCACATCGTCGCTCATGCCGAGCGAGTCTGGCACCGGGGAGTGACAATTCCGGCGCACCGGGGGCCGTACCGCCGAAAGACCTCGGCGACCGCCCCGAGGTGGGGGCCAGGGGGCAGGGCCCCGGGACGTCGTCGTCCCGGGGCCCCTGAACCGGTGCCGGCCGTCAGTCGGCCTGCGCCGCCACGGGGGTCGCGACCCCGGGCGCCGCGGGTTGCGCCGTTTCCCTCCCGGGCTTGATGACCATGCCGATCACGAACGTGATCAGGCAGCAGACCCCCATCAGGGCGAACACCTTGAAGTAGGCCGCCTCGGTTCCGAACGTGGTCCCCGGCACGGTGGCGGAGGCGAGCAGCACGGCCCCGACCGAGGTGGCGACGCCCTGGAAGGCGGTGCGGGTGACGACGTTGACGCCGGTCGCCTCGCTGGTGTTCTCGGCGGGGACCGCCTCGACCACCAGGTTGGGCAGCGCGGTGTAGACGAACGCCGTCGAGATGCCGAGGACGAGGGTGCTCGCGACCAGGCCGACGACGCTCTTGTGCAGCACCGCGAGCATCACGACGCCCGCCACACCGACGGCCGCGCCGATCATCAGTGACAGCCGGGCCCCCGCGGCCGCCGAGACACGCCCGCTGACCGGGGTGAGCACGAAGCCGATGATGGAGGTGGAGAAGGCCAACATCCCCGCGACGCTCGGGCTCAGCCCGAGACCCACCGGTGCCGCCTCCGGCGTCTGCATCATCAGCGGGAAGAGGAACCCGCTGATACCGAGCGGACCGAGCGCGAGGACCGCGGTGGCGAGCATCGTCAGGGCGAGCTTGTGCTGGAAGAACAGCCGGATATTGATCATGGGATCGTCGACCCTGAGCTCCCACCACGCCCAGACCGCGAGTATCGCCAGCCCGACCAGGATGAAACCAAGCGTCCTGGCGTCTCCCCAGCTCCAGCTACGGGACTGGGTGACCCCGAACAGCACCAGCGCGATGGCGGGGGCGAAGAGGACACCACCCACATAGTCGATCTTCTGTACTCGTGCGACGACGGTCGAGGGTCGCAGGACCAGACAGGCCGCGGCGGCGATGAGCGCCAGGGCGGCGGCGAAGACGAAGATGAGGTGCCAGTCCGCCAGGTCGAGCAGCAGGCCGGAGACGAGGTTGCCCGACGCTCCGGCGATGAGCGCCGCACCCGCGATGACCGCGACCGCGACCGGCACCCGCTTGGCCGGCAGCATCTCGCGGGCGAGGCCGAAGCAGAGCGGCAGGATCGCCCCGGCGGCTCCCTGGATCGCCCGGCCGACGATCACGCCGGTCAGCGTGCCGGTGGAGAGGCTGATCAGCGACCCCACCGCCGAGAGCAGCAGCACGATGATCAGGAGCTTCCGCCGCCCGTAGACGTCACCGAGACGGCCGCACAGCGCGGCGGACGCGGCCGCGACGAGGAGGAACGCCGTCACGCTCCAGCTGACGTCCGCGGCGTTGCTCTGGAACGCCGTGATGAACCGGGGCAGGGCGTTGTAGACCATGGTCGTCTCGAAGGCGCTGACGATCTCGGCGATGAGCAGCACCGTGATGACGACCGGAATCGATCGAGGTGGCAGGTTGGCGGCTGACGTACCGGAGGGTGATGACATTCTTGTTTCTCCTCGCATCCGGGAGCACTGCGGCGGGGGGTGGGGAGTGCGGAGGCGAAGCCGGTCAGGTTTCCTCTTCAGCCTCGCGAGGCTCGCGGGACAGGGGCCGGCTGGGGCGCGGCCGGAAGTAGGGCAGGTGCAGTCCGGGGCTCACCTCGTGGAAGTCGACCTCGACCGGCATCCCGGCGGTGATCTCCTCGGGTGCGATTCCGATCAGGTCCGTGACCATCTGGTAGCCCTCGTCCAGGTCGACGATGGCGGGCGCGTAGGGCGGGGTGAAGGCGGCGGTGACCGGCCGGTGCACGACCGTCCAGCTGTAGAGGGTGCCGTGGCCCGAGCTCTCCTCCCAGCCGAGGTCGGTTCCCAGGCACTCGCGGCAGACCTCGACCGGCGGGAAGTTGATCGACCGGCAGGCCGCGCAGCGCTGGAAGGTCAGCGTTCCCTCCGCGCAGCGGTTCCAGAACGGGGCGCTCAGCTCGGTGGGCTCGGCGTGCGGCAGCTCACCGTGCTGGGGAGCCAGGGGTGTGCTCATGATGCCTCCGTGCCGAGCAGAACGACCGAGTTGAACAGGGCTCCGGCTCCGGCGCCGCTGCACAGCGCCACCTCGGCTCCGGGTACCTGCAGCGGTCCCGCCTCGCCACGGAGCTGCTGGACACCGCGGATGACGCGCTGGAACATCTGCGGTGACCCGCCCGCGTGGCTGAACGACATCGTTCCTCCGTCCGTGGTGACCGGGTGGCTGCCGGTGATGGCGATGTGCCCGTCCTCGACGAACGGACCGCCCTCGCCCGGCTCGCAGAAGCCGAACGCCTCCAGCTGGCGGATGATCTCGAATGAGAACGGGTCGTACAGTTCGAGGACGTCGACGTCGGAACGGTCCAGGCCGGCGTGCCGGAACGCCCGGTCCGCCGCCCGCCCGCCGATCCGGCCGTTGACCGGGCCGCCGCGACGGCCGGCCAGGTCCCAGCTGGGCGGGAACTGGTAGGCGGGGCCGTAGTAGTCCGCGCCGCCGCCCAGCACGTGGACGGGCTTGGCAGGGAGGTCGGCCAGCCGGTCGGCGGCGACCAGGACCAGCGCGCACCCGCCCTCGGAGGTCATCGAGCAGTCCAGCAGGTGGAACGGGTCGGCGATCATCCGGGAGGCGAGGATGTCCTCGGGCTTGAACGGGCCGCGCCCGGAGTACACCGCCTCGGGATTGTGGTGACCGTTGTTGCGGATGGTCGCGGCGACCATGGCCAGTTGCTCGGGGGTCGTCCCGTAGGTCGTCATGTGCCGCCGGGCGATCAGGGCGAACTCCGCGGCGGTGAAGAGGCCCCAGGGCGCCACGAACTCGTTCTCCGGCCGGGTCCACGGCGCGGTCGCGTCCCGGTCGACGTACACCCCGGCCGCGGCCGCGACGATGAGGACGACGTCGGCCTGACCTCCCTCGATCGCGTTGGCCGCCTCGACGACGGCGTCGAGGCCGAATCCCCGTCCCTGCCAGGCGGGTCCGAGTCGCAGGTCGTAGATGAGCGCGGAGGAATCCCCCTCCGTGATCACCCCGTCGACGTCGGCGAGCGTGAGCCCGGCGTCACGCAGGGCGCCCAGGGCGGCCGACGCGATCAGCTTCCGGGTCGTCCAGTTCTCCAGGCGTCGCGCCTGCGGGGTGTTGAACACCCCGGCGATCGCCGCGCGGCCGGCGGTCACCGGCTCATCCTCCGCGCCAGGGTTCCGACTCGTTGTCTCACATGCATGTACAACCACCCCAGGAAGTGATTCCCACCACAAAACTATGGACCTATTAGATTCAGCGTTCCTCACTACGTCAAGGGGTGCGACTGTGCGAACTCCAAGTGATGTTGCACCGATAGTCCGATACCTCCGCCCAAAAAACCCGACAGAACCGGGCATTCTGCAAAGAAGATCAAGTTAGGCAGCCCTAACTTCTTCCCGGCAAACGGTTCCAATCTTGAGGGTTGACAGGACTAAAGGTCCGAGTTCTACTGGTCGCAATTCGCCACGGACCACGGAGGCCCTGTGAGCATCTCCATGCTTCTCTCCATGGCGGCGGCCGCGTTCGCGGACCGCGTCGCCCTCGGGCGCAGAGCGGACGGCATCACCTTCGCCGGCCTTGAGCGGGACGCGAACGCCGGGGCCACCCTGCTTCGGGAGGGCGCCGCGGGTTCGGTCGCGTTCATCGGCCAGAACTCACCGCTGCTGCCCACCCTGCTGTTCGCCGGCGCCGCCGCCGGACTCCCGCTGGCCCCGCTGAACTATCGGCTGCCTCGCGATGTGCTGCGCGGCCTGCTCGATCGGCTGGACGCACCGGTGGTCATCGCGGACTCCCGGTACGTCGAGATCGCCAGGAGCACCGGTCACCGCGTCATCGCGGCCGAGGAGTGGCTGTCAGCCGCCAGAGCGACCGAGCCGGTGCCCGGCCCCGAGGCCGATCCCGGCTCCGCCGCGGTCCTGCTGTTCACCAGCGGTACCACCGCCGACCCCAAGTGCGTCGTGCTGCGCCACTCCCACCTGCTCTCCTACGTCCTGGGCACGGTGGAGTTCGCCACGGCGGACGAGCGCGACTGCGCCCTGGTCAGTGTCCCGCCGTACCACGTGGCCGGGATCGGCTCAGCCCTGACCAACGTGTACGCGGGCCGCAGGATGGTCTACCTGCCGGACTTCGACCCCGCCTGCTGGCTGGAGCTCGTGCGCTCGGAGAAGGTGACCGGCGCGATGGTCGTGCCCACCATGCTGGCGCGTGTCGTCGAGCATCTCGGCGGGGCGGACGCGGACTGCCCGGCGCTCGCCTCGCTCGCCTACGGTGGCGCGCGCATGCCGCTGCCGGTGCTCGAACAGGCCCTGCGCGCCTTTCCGGAGACCGGATTCGCCAACGCCTACGGCCTGACCGAGACCAGCTCCACCATCGCCGTACTCGGGCCCGAGGATCACCGCAAGGCGGTCGAGTCCGACGATCCGCTCCTGCGGGCTCGGCTCGGCTCGGCCGGTCAGGTCGTGCCCGGCATCGAGGCACAGATCCGGGCGGAGGACGGATCGGTCCTCGGCCCGGGACTGACCGGCGAGCTGTGGGTCCGCGGCGAGCAGGTGTCCGGGGAGTACCGGGGAGCGGGCTCGGTGCTGGACGCCGACGGCTGGTTCCCCACCCGCGACCTCGCCTGTCTCGATGAGGACGGCTACCTGTTCCTGAGCGGCCGCAACGACGACACCATCATCCGCGGCGGGGAGAACATCGCGCCCGCGGAGGTGGAGGACGCGCTGCTGACCCACCCTGCGGTGGCGGAGGTCGCGGTCGTCGGGGTGCCCGACGACGAGTGGGGCCAGCGACTCGTCGCGGTCGTCGTCCGGCGCGAGAACGCACAGGCCGATGTCGCGGAGCTGCGCGCGCACGTCCGCGGCCTGCTGCGCGGCTCCCGGACACCCGACGAGGTCGTCTTCCGCGCCGAGCTTCCCTACACGCCGACCGGAAAGATCATCCGCCGCCACCTCGTCGCCCAGCTCGGCCCGCCCGCGGAGAGCTGAGCCAGTGCCCGTCCAACGAGGGCCGATGTCGCGGACGTGTGCCGCGTACCGGTCCCCGAACCTGCGAAAAGCCGCGCGGGTACCCGTTCAACGAAGGAGTCGATCATGAGTACCGAGGCCGTCGGCCTCCGCGCCGGGCTGCGCCTGAAGAGTCAGGTGTGCGCCACCGAGGTCATCGTCGTCCGGCCGGGGACGCGCCCGCTGTCGCTCTGCTGCGGCGGCGCTCCGATGCTCGGACGTGACGCGTCCGGCTCAGCGGAGGTGACACCCGCCGCGGAGCGGATGCGCGGGTCACTGCTCGGCAAGCGCTACACCCACCCCGACGACGACGCCGTCGAGGTGCTGGTGACCGTGGGCGGCGAGGGCTCGCTGTCGGACGGCGAGACCGACCTCGTCCTCAAAGAGGCCAAGCCGCTCCCGGCCAGCGACTGATGGGGCCGACGGACGGCGCCGTCCTCCTCGTCCGCGCCGCGGTCGGAGTGATCTTCATCGTGCACGGTCTCAACCACGCCTTCGGCGGCGGAAAGCTCGCCGGAACGGCCCGCTGGTTCGCGGGCCTGGGCATGCGCCATCCCAGGCTGCAGGCCGTCATGTCGGTCGTGGTGGAGGTGGCGGCGGGCACGGCACTCGCGCTGGGACTGCTGACACCGGTGGCGGCGGGCGCGCTGGTCGGTGTCTCGGTCGTCGCCGGACTCACCGCCCACGCCCGCAACGGCTTCTTCGTGTTCAAGGACGGTTACGAGTACGTACTGCTGCTCGCGGTGACCTGCCTCGCGATCGCCCTCGCCGGTCCGGGCGGAGCCTCGCTCGACGCGGTGCTGGGAATCGACGCCCTCGCCGACGGGTGGATCCGGCTGGCGGTCGCCCTGCTCGTCGGCGTGGGTGGCTCGGCCGCGCTGCTCCTCGCGACCTGGCGACCGGTACGGGAGCGGGCCTGAGCCCCGCTCCCATTCCCCGATCTGCTCCGGCTCGTATCCGAAACAGGGGTCTGGGCCGCACCCCCATCCGTCCTGCCCGGCAGGACCGACCAACGGAGGTTGAAATGAACAAGGACGATCTGATCCTGATCAGTGTCGACGACCACATCGCCGAGCCCGCGGACATGTTCCACGCCCATGTCCCCGAGAGGTACAAGGACCAGGCCCCTCGGGTGATTCTTGAGGACGACGGGGTCCAGCAGTGGTACTACGGCGACCTGCGCGGCCGGAACATGGGCCTCAACGCGGTGGCCGGCAAGCCGCGCGAGATGTACAACATCGACGCCAGCAGCTACGACGAGATGCGGCCCGGCTGCTTCAACGTCGACGAGCGGGTCCGGGACATGAACGCGGGCGGCCAGCTCGCGGGCCTGAACTTCCCGAACTGGACCGGGTTCTCCGGGCAGGTGCTCAACCAGGGGCCGGACCGCGACCTCAACCTGATCATGATCAAGGCGTACAACGACTGGCACGTCGACGAGTGGTGCGGCGCCCACCCCGGCCGGTTCATCCCGTGCGGCATCCTGCCGCTGTTCGATGTGGAGGAGGCCGCCAAGGAGATCAGGCGGCTGGCCGACAAGGGCTGCCACGCCGTCACGTTCTCGGAGAACCCCGAGGCGCTGAACATGCCCAGCATCCACACCGACTACTGGTACCCGCTGTTCAAGGCGGCCTCGGACAACAACACGGTGCTGTGCTGCCACGTCGGTTCGTCCTCGCGGATGCCGATGATCTCCTCCGACGCGCCGCCGAGCGTGGCGATGTCCATCTCCTCGATGATGAGCACGTACACCCTGCTTGAGCTGATCTGGGCAGAGTTCTGGGGCAAGTTCCCCAACCTGAAGTTCTCCCTCACCGAGGGTGACATCGGCTGGATCCCCTACTTCCTCTGGCGCTCCGAGCATGTGCTCAACCGCCACTCCGGCTGGACCAACGCCACCTTCCCCGAGGGCTACACCGGTCCGACCGACGTGTTCAAGAAGCACCTCTACACCTGCTTCATCACCGACAAGGTCGGCCCCCAGCTGATCGACCACTTCAACGAGAACCACGTGTTCTGGGAGTCGGACTACCCGCACTCGGACAGCAACTGGCCCTTCGCGCCCGAGGACGTCATCGAGACGATGGGCCACCTGCCCGACTCGGTGATCAACAAGATCACCCACGAGAACGCGATGAAGGCCTACTCCTTCGACCCCTTCAAGCACATCCCCAGGGAGCAGGCGACCGCCGGATACCTCCGGTCGCTGGCCACCGACGTCGACGTGGTCACCCATGTCGGCCGCGAGGCCAGCCAGCGCGACCGCGACGCCTGGGCCCGGATGACCCGGTTCGGCCAGGCCCGCACCCGCCAGGACGCCTGACCCCCAGTGATCGGCCGCCCGCCCGTCCCCCTCGGGCGGGCGCCGTATCCCCCCACATCACCACGCGAGGTAGAGATGACGCAGCGCACCCCCTACGCCGGACTCAGAGTCCTGGAGATCTCGGCGGGCATCGCCGCCTCCTACTGCGGCAAGATGTTCGCCGACGCCGGCGCCGAAGTGGTCAAGATCGAGCCACCGGAAGGTGATCCGATGCGCCGGTGGAGCGCGTCGGGCTTCCAGCCCGCCGCCGACCGGAGCGGCGCGCTGTTCGGCTATCTCAACGCGGGCAAGAAGTCCGTGGTGTCCGGCACCGCGGAACTGTTCTCCGACGTCGATCTCGTCGTCACCGACGGATCGGCGGGCTGGGACGTCGACGCCGTACGCCGGCTGCTGCCACCCGGCTCCGCGACGGTGGTCGTCTCGATCACCCCCTTCGGCCTCGACGGGCCCTACGCCGAGACCGACCTGCCGGTCAACGAGTTCGTACTGCAGGCGATGTGCGGGTCCATCGGCGGCCGCGGCTGGCCCGGCGAGATGCCGCTGCAGGCCGGAGGGCGGATCGGCGAGTGGGTGGCCGGCTCCTACGGCGCCGTCGCCGCCGCCGCCGCGCTGCGCCGAGGCAGGCGTACCGGGCAAGGTGATGTCGTCGACGTGTCGACGTTCGAGGCCATGGTCATCACGATGGGCGGCCTGTCCGCGGTCGCGGCCGGCCTCCCCGACGGGGGGCAGGGCCTGCCGCCGAGGAACCTCGAACTGCCCTCGATCGTCCCCACCGCCGACGGCCTGGTCGGGTTCTGCACCATCACCGCCCAGCAGTTCGCCGACTTCCTGGTGCTGATCGACCGTCCCGACCTGGTCGAGGACGCCGACCTGGCCTCCTTCGCCGGCCGCCTGCGGCGGCGGGAGGAGTTCGCCGAGATGGTGGAGAACTGGGCGGCCACCCGAACCACGGCCGAGATCGTGGAGTTCGCCGCCGCGCTGCGCATCCCCGTCGCGCCCATCGGCACCCCGACCACGGTCACCGAGATCGACCACTTCCGCGAGCGCGGCGTCTTCGTCAAGAACGCGAGCGGCCACCCGCAGCCACGGGTTCCCTACCGCAGCGAGGCGTTCGGCACCGTCGACCCCGGCGAGGTGCCGGACCTCGGTACGCACGACGGCCTGGTGAGCTGGCCGGTACGAGACCGGGTCCCGGCGGCCGAGGACGCGGCCGACCCGGCGGCCCGTCCGCTCGCGGGGCTGCGGATCGTGGACTTCACCGCCTTCTGGGCCGGTCCTTCGGCCACCCAGACCCTCGCCGCGCTGGGCGCCGAGGTCATCAAGGTGGAGGGTCTGCGCCGCCCCGACGGGATGCGTTTCTCCGGCGGCCGGCCCCCGACCGTCGACCAGTGGTGGGAGTGGGGCCTGTTCTTCCTCTGCAACAACAGCGACAAGCTCGACCTCACCCTGGAGCTGAGCCTGCCCCGGGCCCGCGAGGTGGCGCTGCGCCTGATCGCCACCGCCGACATGGTCATCGAGAACTTCTCCCCCCGGGTGATGAGCAATCTCGGCCTGGAGTGGGACGCGATCAGGGCGGCCAACCCGCGCGTCACGATGATCCGGATGCCGGCGTTCGGCCTCGACGGGCCGTGGCGCGACCGGGTGGGCTTCGCCCAGACGATGGAGCAGGCCGGCGGCATGGCATGGATGACCGGTGCGGCCGATGGTCCGCCGCTGATCCCCCGCGGCGTGTGCGACCCCCTCGCCGGGCTGCACGCCGCGTTCGCCTCGATCGCCGCCTTCGAGGTCCGCGATGCCACGGGGGCAGGCATGCAGGTCGAGTCGACGATGGTCGAGGCCGCGCTCAACGTCGCGGCCGAGGCACTCCTGGAGGCGAGCGTCAACGGCCGGGAGCTGCGGCGCGACGGCAACCGCGGTCCGGGCGCCGGCCCGCAGGGGGTCTACCGCTGCGCCGGGGACGACGAGTGGGTGGCCCTGGCCCTGCTCGACGACGACGCCTGGCCCGCGCTCGCGCGGCTTCTGGGCCGGGACGATCTGGCCGGCCGCGCCGACCTCGCCCACGAGCCGGGCCGGCGGGCGTCGGCCGACGAGCTGGACGAGGCGATCGGCTCATGGAGCGCGCGTGTCGACGTGGGCGACGCGGTGGACCGGCTCCGGGCGGCCGGTGTCGCCGCCGCGCGGGTGAGCCCCGCCGCCGACCTGCTGACCGACGCGCAGCTCACCGCCCGCGGGTTCTGGGAGCCGGTGACACATCCGACCGCCGGAGAGTTCCTGACCGCCGGGCTGCCGTTCCGCCTCGCCAGTGTCGGCGAGCCGTGGTTCCACACTCCGGCGCCCCTGCTGGGCCAGCACAACGAGGAGATCCTCACCGGCATCCTCGGGATGGACTCCGACGAGATCCGGGTCCTGGCCGAGGAGAAGGTGATCGGTACCCGGCCGGCGGGCCTGTGAGGCGGCCCTCGGTACGCACGTTGCGGATGCACTCCTTCGCGAGCGAGTTCGAGCGGCTCACCGCGCTCACCTCGGCCGCCGGAGTCGACCCCGCCGACGTGGTGCTCCCCGCCGAGGGCCTGGTGCGGGCCGACGACGGGGTGCGGCTGCACTACCTGGAGTGGCCAGGCCCGGCCACCGAGCCGCTGCTGCTCTTCCTGCACGGCGGCGGGTTGCACGCGCACTCCTTCGACAGTGTCGGGCCGCTGCTTCGGCGACTCGGGCGCTGTGTCGCGCTCGACCTGCGCGGGCACGGGGAGAGCGACTGGGCGGGGCCCGGCGGTTACGGCACCGACGCCATCGCCGCGGACCTCGACACGGTGACCGCGAGCTTCGAGGCCCGGCGGGTCGTCCTGATCGGGCACTCGATGGGCGGCATGGCGGCCCTGGTCTGGGCCGCCCGGCGCCCGGCGATGCTGGCCGGGCTGGTCGTGGTCGACGTCGGCCCCGACATCGACGCCGCCTCGGGCCGGTCCGTCAACGAGCTGATCTCCCGGCGCCCGTTCTTCGCCGACCTCGACGAGGCCGATGCCTTCCTCTCCGGCGTGCTGCCGCGTACCCGGGAGGCGGCCACCTCAGGGGTGGCCCAGAACCTGACCTGGACCGACGACGGCCTGCTCACCTGGAAGCACGACACGGCACAGTTCCATCCGGAGACGGGCAGGATCGCCTCTCCGGACGAACTGCGACAGGCCGCCGCGCGGATCACCTGCCCCACCCTGGTGCTGCGCGGCGAGCGCAGCCGGGTGTTCAGCGACGAAGGGGCGGCGGAACTCGCCGCGCTCATCCCCGGCGCTCGCTGGGAACGGATTCCCGACGCCGGGCACACCATCCAGACCAGCAATCCCCGCGGCCTCGCCGACGCGGTGACCCGTTTCCTACGCGACCAAGATGATGAAGGAGCCGAGTGATGGCGATCAGTCTCTGCATTCCGCCGCGGCAGGGGGAGCTGTGCGCGCCCGTCCGGTTCGACCTGACCGGCGAGCACACCTTCCTCGAACTGACCTCGCGGCACCGCGTGACGAAGGTCGAGCAGGACGAGGTGAAGGGCGGCGTCGCGGTCTGGGTCGACATCACCGACCCCGAGACCTCCCGGCCCGTCCACGTCCGGTTCAGCGTGCTCCCGCTGGACGGCGAGGTCTCCCCGCGCAGCCGGCTGCTCGGGGAGATCGAGCGTGACGGCGAGCGGCTCGGCGTCTACGGGACGTACCTGGGGGTGGTCTCGGAGGAGAACTGACCGTCCGCCGCTCGCGGGAACGCACCGCCGCCACCGGCCGCCTCGGCGAGATCGGTGGCTCCGGCATGCCCGGTCACTCGTCGGGCAGGTCCTCCGGTGGCGCGTCGTGCTGGCGCAGGCGGCGCCGGAGCAGGCCCTTCGGGCGGGTGACCTTCAGCTCCGGATGGTCTGGGTCGTAGTCGGCGATGCGATCGCGCAACTGGCGCACGTTGCCGTACTCGAAGTGGGCGGCGCGCAGCAGGTAGTCGCCGATCGCGGTCCCGTACTGGACACGCTCCTCCTCGTCGAGGCCGAGCTCGTGGCTGCGCCTCTTGCCCCAGACGAGGTCCTTGATCTGCTCCTCCAGCTGCTCCAGCCGGTCATCGAGGATCTTGACGAGCTCGTAGGGCTCGGTGAACCTGCCGAGGTAGACCCGGAGCAGCGCGGGGTTCTTCAGCATCACCGGCTCGTCGACCGGCGGGCTTGAGACCCACTGCCGGAGCACTTCCTCACCGCGCTCCGTGGTCTGGTACAGGGTGCTCCGCCTGACCCTGCCGATCGTCACCTCGCGCTCGGTGACCAGCCCCAGGTCCCCCAGTCTGCGCAGCTCCCGGCGGATGTGGCTGATGGCGGGGGACCAGTAGAACCAGCGCAGCGTGTAGTCGCACCGGACCTTGATCTCGGCGGCGGACAGCTCCTCGTCGAGGACCGACAGAACGCCCAGAACCGTGTAGGCGGTGGCGGGGAGCGGTGCACCGATCTCTGCCTCGGGCTCGTCGTCCACGGGCTCAAGTCTAGTGGCGGGCGCGGCGCCGACGGCACGGCCGTCCCGTCACCCACTGACCTATCCCCCGGATGGGGGATCTGTCGCTCCACCCGGGCGCGATGTGTCGGAGCGGCTCGACCGGAAGTGTTGAGGTATTCGACATTTCCGGAGGTAAAGCTATGAAGATCCGTGGAGTGGGCGTCCTCCTGATCGCGCCCCTCCTGGCGGCCTGCGGGGCCGGCCCCTCATCAGATCGGCCGGATACGCCGACTGCCGGCCCGTCATCAGCCCTGGCGGTCTACCAGGAACTCGTCGCCTGCATACGCCGGCACGGCGTCCCGAACCTCCCCGATCCTGTCGTGGACGCCCAAGGGGAGGTTCAGGTGAACACCACCGCGCAGATCCCCGCGGCGGCGAGGACCGCGTGCGCGTCCATCGCCGAGAGGCTGCCCGCGGGGGCGGGCAAGGGTCCGGTGTACAGCGCCGCCGACATGGCCCAGCTGAGGCGGCTCGCGCAGTGCTTCCGCGACCACGGCATCGCCGACTGGCCCGACCCCAACGCCAGGGGCGAGTTTCCACTGCCGCAACGGCTGAGAGATCTGGGCAAACGCGGTTGGCGGGACCAGCTTCCCGCCTGCCGGCAGTACTTCGTCGGCAAGAGTCTCCTGGTCACAACAGACTCGGGCAACAACGGATGAACCGGGCGATCGCGGCGCTCACGGGCGCCGTTGTGCTGGCGGGTGCCGTTGGTGCCTGGGCGGTGTTCCGGGCCGACCCCGCGCCGGCCGTCACCCCGCGCGCCGCCACCAGGACGGCCGAAGTGCTGCGAACGGACGTGGTCCAGCAGCAGCAGGTCAACGGCATCCTGACTCACGAAGGCAGCTTCCAGGTGCTCGGCAACGGCGCGGCGATCACCCGGCTGCCCGCCGTCGGCACCGTGATCACCAGAGGCCGCGCTCTCTACGAGGCGGCCGGCCGCCCGGTCCCCCTGCTGTACGGCTCCCGCCCGATGTGGCGGACCCTCGCCCTCGGCATGAGCGACGGCGCCGATGTGCGACAACTCGAAGCGAATCTGCGTGCGCTCGGCTACACCGGCATCACGGTCGACCGGCACTTCTCGCTGTCCACCTACCATGCCGTCCGCAGATGGCAGCACGACGCGCACCTCCCGGTGACCGGCAGCGTACCGCTGGGCCAGATCGCGTTCCTCCCCAAGCCTTTCCGGGTGACGGGACATGACGCGAACCTCGGCACGCCCACCCGGGGCGTGGTGCTGCGCGGCACCGGCACGACCCCGATCGTCTCGGTCCGGCTCGACCCCGCGCAGGCGCCGAGCGTCAAGGTGGGCGCCCGGGTGGTGGTGACGCTGCCCGACGGGACGACGAGGAGTGGCCGCGTACGGACGGTGAGCCCGGTGGCCTCCACCACCGAGGGCCAGGACGGGCAGGCGCGCTCGACGGTGCCGATCACAATCCGCCTGTCGGGTCGTCCGGGGCACACACTCGACCAGGCGCTGGTCCAGGTGGCCCTCACCAGCGAGGAGCACAAGGACGTGCTCGCGGTGCCCATCGTCGCGCTGTTGGCCAGACCGGGAGGGGAGTTCGCCGTCTCCTCCGCCGGACGCCTCATCCCCGTCCAGGTCGGGCTCTTCGACGAGAGCGCCGGCCTGGTCGAGGTCGTCGGCGTGCCCGAGGGCACCCGCGTGGAGGTGCCGGCCGGATGAGCGCGATCCTGGAGTTGCGGGAGGTGTGGAAGGTCCACCCGGGGGACCCACCGGTGGTGTCGGTCCGCGGCATCGACCTGAGCATCGACGTAGGCGAGATGGTGGCGGTCCTCGGCCCCTCGGGAGCGGGGAAGTCGAGCCTGCTCCATCTCATGGCCGCGCTCGACCGCCCCACGTCGGGTTCGGTACGGCTGGCGGGACACGCCGTACAGGACCTGAGAGATCGTGGTCTCGCGGGGCTGCGCGCCCACCACGTCGGTATGGTCTTCCAGCAGTTCTCCCTGCTGGACAGTCTCACCGCGTTGGAGAACGTCGCCACCGGGCTGCTGTACCGCGGCGTCCGCGGCCGGCTCCGGCGGGAGAACGCGGCGCGGGCCCTGGAGCGGGTGGGGCTCGGCCACCGGGTCGGGCACCGCACGGGCAAGCTGTCCGGCGGGGAGCGCCAGCGGGTCGCGATCGCCCGGGCCCTCATCGGGAATCCGGCGATCGTCTTCGCCGACGAGCCGACCGGCAACCTCGACTCCGCCAACGGCGCGCAGATCATCGCGCTGCTGCGGGAGCTCAACGCCCAGGGAACCACGTTGGTGATCGTCACCCACGACCAGGAGGTGGCCGCCGCCTGCCCGCGCCGGATCGAACTGCGCGACGGGCAGGTGGTCGCATGAATCCACCGACGTCGTGCGTGCGTGTCTCGGACCTGCTCCTCATCGGAACGCTTGGACTGCGGACGCGGCGGCTACGCGCCGTGCTCTCGGGCCTGGGGATCGCGATCGGGATCGCCGCCATCGTGGCGGTCGCCGGGGTGACCGGGTCGAGTCAGGCCGCGCTGCTCGCCCAGATCGACCGTCTCGGAACCAACCTGCTGACCGTCACGAGCGGCACCGGCTTCTCCGGCACCGAGCGGGAACTCCCGGCGGAGGCCACCCCGATGCTGCGCCGGATCGACGGTGTGCTCGGCGTCGCACCGACCGCCCAGCTGGCCGGGCAGAACGTGTACCGCAACCGGCTCGTCCCCACCGGTCAGACCGGCGGCGTGGCCGTACGAGCCGCTGATGTCTCGCTGCTGGCCACGCTGGACGGGCGGATACGCCTGGGCAGGTTCCTCGACACGGCCGCCGCCGCCTACCCGGTCACCGTGCTCGGTCACGACGCCGCCGCCACTCTCGGGATCACCGCCATCGACTCCGGCACCCGGGTGTGGCTCGGCGGACACTGGTTCACCGTGGGCGGCGTCCTGGAACCGTTCCCGTTCGCCCCCGAAGTGGACGGGTCCGCGCTGATCGGGTTCCCCGTGGCCGAGTCGATGTTCGCGTACGACGGACATCCGAGCCGTCTGTACGTCCGCGCCCAGCAGGAAAGGGTGGCCGAGGTGGCGGCGCTGCTGGGAGCCACCGCCAACCCGGCCGGTCCCGACCAGGTCGATGTGAGCCGCCCCTCCGACGCGCTCACCGCCCGGGTGGCCGTGGCGCAGTCGGCCGCCACTCTCTTCCTCGGGTTGGGAGCGATCGCGCTGCTGGTCGGAGGCATCGGGATCGGCAACATCATGGTGATCTCGGTGCTGGAGCGGCGCCGCGAGATCGGCCTGCGGCGGGCTCTAGGTGCGACGAAAGGTCACGTCGCCGGGCAGTTCCTCGCCGAGTCTCTGGTGCTGAGCGCGCTCGGGGGCGCCGCGGGCGTGCTGATCGGCTGCGCGGTCACGGTGGGCCTGTCGACGGCGCGTGGCTGGAGCGCGCAGATTCCGGTCGAGGCGCTGTGGGGCGGTCCTGTGGTCGCGGTGGTCGTCGGCGCGATCGCGGGACTCTACCCCGCGTTGCGTGCCGCCAGGCTCGCGCCGGCCGAGGCGTTACGCTCCGCCTGAACTCTCACCGTCCATCCCCTGGTCCAGGGCCTCATCCAGGCGGATGAGGCCCTGCTGCAGTCCGAAGATGGCCGCCTGGGTCCGATCGGTGAGGCCGGCCTTGCCCAGAATGCTGGACACGTGGGTCTTCACCGTCTCCCTGCCGAGCTTCAGCAGCTGGGCGATCTCGGCGTTGGAGCGTCCCCGTGCCAGTTCGCCGAGCACCTGGATCTCGCGCGGGGTCAGGAGATCCAGCGGGTTTCTCCGGCGGCCGTGCCGCACCCGGTCGATCAGCAGGGCGGCGGTGCCCGCTTCGAGGACGCTGCCGCCCTCCGCCGCCGCCCGGACGGCCTCCACCACCCGGTCCACGGCGGTCGTCTTGGACAGATAGGACAGCGCGCCGAGCCGGACGGCCTCGATCACCCGCTCGTCCTCCACGAACGAGGCCAGCACGATGACCGCCGGACCGTCCGCCAGCTTGCGCAGCACTGCCAGGCCGTCCATGCCCGGCATGACCATGTCCAGCAGCATCACATCCGGGCGCAGCTCGGGGATCGCCGCCAGCGCCTGGGCGCCGTCGGCGCACTCGCCGACCACCTCGATCCCTTCCTCGTGGCTCAGCACGAACCGCAGACCCTGGCGGACGACCTCGTGATCGTCGACGATCAGCACGCGGATCACGAGCGGTCTCCGGAAACCGACAGGACGGGTGCCACCGTCAGCGTGGCGGTGACGACCGTGCCCTGGCCGGGCGCCGTGCGCAGGGAGAACACGCCGCCCAGTTCGTCGATGCGTTCGCGCATGAGGAGCAGGCCCATCCCGTGGTTCACCGCCGCCACCGAGGGGTTGAAGCCCTTTCCGTCGTCACGGATCTCCACCCGCACGGCTTCCGCCTCGGTGGCCAGCCGTACCTCCACCGTTCCCGGATCGGCGTGCTTGATCGCATTGCCCAGCGCCTCCTGGACCAGGCGCAGCACGGCGTGTTCCGCGGCCGGCGAGAGAGGCACCTCCTCCAGATAGGAGTCGACCCGCAGGCCCAGCCGGGCCTCATAGGCACGGCACAGTTCTTCGATCGCCGGCACGAGCCCGGTGTCCTCCAGCGCGATCGGCCGCAGCTCCAGCAGAAGCGCCTGCATCTCGCGCATCGCGCGGGTCGCCGTGCGCTCCATCGCCCCAGCCTCGCCACGCAGTTCCTCCGGCGCCGCCCGGCGCATCCCGGCGGCCAGCAGGCTCAGCGAGAACAGATCCTGGGAGATCGAGTCGTGCAGTTCGCGAGCGATCCGGCCACGTTCGGCCTGCCGCGCCTCGGCCTGTCCCGCCCGGCGCTCGGCCTGCAGGGCCGATCGCAGCCGTTCGGTCATCTGATTGAACGACTCCTCCAGACGGCCCACCTCGTCCCCCTCGGTCACCGGCACGCGCGGACGGAAGTCGCCACGTGCCACCACGCCGGTGATGTCCGCCAGGCGCCGCACCCGGCCGATCAGCCGACGGGTGCTCAGCAACCCGAAGATCAGCCCGACCGGCACGACCAGGATCAGCACCAGGACACCGGGGGCCAGCAGCGGCAGCAGGGAGCCGAGCGTGCTCTCGGAAGCGCCATAGCCGATCGGCGCCTGGACGTAGACGTAGCCGGCCACCTCGTACTCCGGAGCGACCGTCGGCCTCACGGTGGACCTGAGCAGGTCAGGAGAATAGAGCAGCACCGGGCTCAGCCACCAGGTCGCGCCTCCGGTACCCATACCCAGCTTCCCGCCGCCCCCGCCACCTTCCCCGGGGATGGTCACATCCAGCCGCCTGCCACGCGGGTACGCGTCCGGAGCCGAGCTGGCGAGGACCACGCCGTCGATGTCGACCAGAGCCTCGACCGGCTGATCAAGGGCCTCGCCCATGGTGTACGGAATCGGCACACCCTGGTCCTGGCCCACTCTTGTCCCGTTGAGGGAGATGTCGTCTCGCGCCATCTTCTGAGCCACGATGAGCTTGTCGGTCATGACGGCGCCGGGATTGGCCGCGTTGACGTCGCTGACCGTCAGGCTGAGTACCTTCGCATCCCGGCCGGCCCGGGTCTGGAGGCGGTTCTGCAGATCGGAGGCACCGATGAGCGGCGGCACGTAGACGCCCAGGATCACCGCCTCGACGACCACCACGGCCGCCGCCGTCACCAGCACGTACGATGCGGCCATCCGGCCCCTGAGGCCCATGGCGACAGCGTAACCTCAACGCGGAAGACCATCCTCCCCCTGGCGGGGGAGATCTCGATTCCAGCGCGGAATGCCGACGTTGCTCACACCTGGGGCGGCAGGTGCTGGTCGTCAACAAACCCCTTCTTCCGTGGCCGGCAGGGGACAGGCCGGCACCCGTCGGGTCGCGATGATCAGGTGCACGACGTTCTGGGGCTGCTCCTGCCTGAAGGCCTGCAGGTCGGGGCCGTCGCGGACGGACACCAGGTAGCAGCCCGAGCGCGGGCCTATGGTCACCGTGGCGACGCGCCTGCCCTGGGAGTCGATCACGACCAGTTCGGGCGGATGCCGCTCCGTCCACGAGCGGGGAACGGATAGTCCGGGCCAGGTGGGAGCGTCCGTACGGTCGGCGAAACCCAGGCTGATCGTGTGATGGCGGTGGGCGCGGATTCCCCGCTCGAACAGGAGTCGCTGAACGACCGCCAGCGCCCGGTCGTGCCGGTTCGCCGTCGCCTCGTCGATCATTTCCCGATATCCAGCCCGTACCGCACGCCGTGTCATCCGTCCTCCAAGGTCGGAATCATCGGATTCGGATGGCGAGAAACGCGATGCACACCATCACGGCGACCTTACGGAACATGACGACCGGCAGTGTTCACAGTTTCCCGTGAACAATTCTCCCGGGTAAATCTAGAAGACCATTCGACTTTCCAGGCCGCGTAACTGCTCAGGGACGGTGCGGTAATAGGCGCCCAGCTGCCTGACGGTCTCTCTCGCCGTAGGGTGGAATCGTGTCATCTGGGGGGCGATTCGCTCGGCGTTGAGAACTCGGCTGAGTGCTCTGTCATGATCCCTGAGCCACAGATGTGCCCTGGACATGTCTATCTCGTGATGTGCCCTACGTTCGGCGTACATCCTGGCAGGCGGGATGAAACCCGAGTCCAGCCGAATCGCCCTGTCGTAGTCACCAAGTTCCGTCGCCACCACACATCCGTGAATCACCGCGTTGACGGGATTCACCTGCAGCCCGTACGGGTCTGGCCGGGTTCGCGAGTCGATGCGGGCGGCTGTTTCCGCCGCGAGGCCGTGGTGCTCCCAGGCGTCCGACTCGTGCCCCAGCCGGGCGGCGGAGACGGCCGCGCGCAACTGGAGGGAGCCGTAAACCTGCAGGCCTGCCGGATCTGACCGGTCCACGTCGCTCGCCGCCCGCCTCACCATGGTCAGCGCGATGTCACCGGACCCCAGGGTGAGCAGCAGCAGCGCCCGCGACAGCGAGACCAGGTGCCGCAGGTGCGGGTCGTCGGCGCGCAGCGCGGCGGTCGCGGCCCGCTCGACGGCGACCTGCGCCAGGTCGTTGTAGCCCAGGCGGCGGGTCAGGGACACCGCTATGGCGTACGCGTGGTTCAGCAGGCGCCACGCCCTCGGAGCGTCCGACTCGACCGCGTGGACCGTCAGCTCCTCGATGGCCGACGGCAGGCGCCCACCGAGCCTGACATGGGCGGCGGCCCCCTGCAGCTTCTGGAGTTTGACCAGTTCCTTGGCGAGCTCATCAAGTGACCGGGGAGGGACCTCCAGCTCCGGGGAGATGTCGGCGTAGGTGAGAGCACGCCTGATGGCGGGCATCGCCGCGTGCACCGCGTCGGTGCGTCTGTCGGACCCTCGGTAGGGCTGGCCGTTGATCTCCGCGGCATCGACCCCGCAGGCCCTTGCCACAGCCGCCACAAGCGAGGGAGTGGCCGGTTTATGACCCGCCTCGACCTGCGCGATCAGGCTGCGGGAAACATTGGCCCTGGCCGCCAGGCCGGTTTGGGTGAGCCCTCTGCGTTTACGCGCCCTGGCAATTCGACGCCCAGTGCTTTCATTCTGACCGCCGCCCAGGTCGGGGTCCCATTCATGCCTGGCCATCTCGCCACCTCCTCTCGCTCACGCGATGTCTTCACGATAGCGGCCTGAGCATTTCACCGAGATGAACATTCCCAACAACCGGTTCTCTTTCCAAGAGGTCTATGTCGGGTCTGCTGTGAATCATAAGAGCCGGATCGGGGCGGCGATGAACCGGGTCTGCGCACGGTGGATGGCGGCGCGTTCGGCATGGCGAGAAGCCGGTACGCCTGGCAATATCGCGAGCATCGACTCCACGACCGGCGTACCGCGGGCGAGGCCGGGCGGCGCCCCGCCGGCCCTGACTTTCGGCAGGTCGCCGGGGAAGAACGCGTTTCCGAGCCCACCGCGAAGTACGATCGATCAATGACCGAAATGACCGAAACCACGCCCGGCTGGCTCTCTCCCGAAGAGCTGGAGTCGACCCGCGCACGAATGCCGATCCTCTACGTCGACGCCGTGCCGGTGCGAGTCGACGAGGCCGGGGTGGTCACGCATGTCGGCCTGCTGCTGCGCATCGGAGCGGACGGGACGGTCAGCCGCGCCCTCGTCTCCGGCCGGGTGCTGCACCACGAGCGGGTCCGCGACGCGCTCATCCGCCATCTGGAGAAGGACCTCGGCCCGACGGCACTGCCCAACATCCCCGCCTCTCCGCAGCCGTTCACCATCGCCGAGTACTTCCCGACGCAGGGCGTCACGCCCTACCACGACCCCCGGCAGCACGCGGTCTCCCTCGCCTACGTCGTCCCGGTCGCGGGTGACTGCCGCCCCCGGCAGGACGCCCTCGACCTTGTCTGGTTCACTCCCGAGGAGGCCTCGTCACCGCTGGTGCAACAGGAGATGCTCGGCGGTCAGGGCACCCTCCTGAAGCAGGCCCTCGCCTACGTCGGCCGCCTTTCCTGACCTTCCGACGGCGGAAATCCCCGCCGGCGCGAGGAGAGCGGGCTGCTGTGCCCCCTCTCTGCGCCGGGCTCACTCAACGCGCTGTCTCTGCCGCTGCCACCGCACCTGATTCGGAGAGGCTCAGCGGGTGCGGCTGGCCAGGAAGCGGCGCCATTCCGGACGGGTTCGCGCGAGTGCTCGCAGCGAGGCCGGAACCTGGGGCCTGGGGTCGTTGCGGTCCAGGCGCAGTTCGGTGAGCGCGGTCAGCTCACCCAGCCACTCCGGCAGCTCGGTCAGCCGGTTTCCCTGCAGATCGAGCTTGGTCAGGGAGGTGAGAGCCCGCATCGACTCGGGAAGGGCGGTCAGCTTGTTCTTGCCCAGGCCGAGGGACCTGAGGGCGGTGAGTTTGCCGATCGACTCCGGCAGCTCGGTCAGCCCGGTGTTCCACAGGCTGAGAGAGGTGAGGGCGGTGAGGTTCCCGATCGACTCCGGCAGGCCGGTCAGTGAGGCGCATCCCATACCGAGATGCTCCAGAGCGGTCAGCTCGCCCAGCCACGGAGAGAGATCGGCGGGCCGGCTGTATGCCAGGTCCAACCAGGTGAGGGCGGTGAGACGGGCCATCGACGCCGGGAAACAGGCCGGCTCGGCATACCACATGCGGAGCCTGGCGAGCCGGGTGAGGTCGCCGATCCACTCGGGCACCTCCTCCAGGTCATGGAGGTTGCTCAGGCCGAGTTCGGTGAGACCGGTGAGCTCGCGCATCGAGTCGGGGAGGCGGCGCAGTCCGGTCACCGAGACATTGAGGTAGATCAGTCCGGTCAGCTCGCCGATCCATTCGGGCAGGGCGGTCAGCTCACGGTTGCCCCCGAGGTCGAGCTCGGTCAGCGCGGGCAGGTCGGTCAGGAACCGGGGAAGCTCGGTCAACCAGTTGGATCTCAGGCGCAGCACCCGTAGACCGGGAAGCTCGGCCACCTCCTCGGGCACCCGGAGCAGGCCGAGACCCGACAGGTCCAACGTGTCAGACCCCTCGCGCAGGTACGTGTTCATCCGCCGCCGAGCGGTCCGAAGCACGGAATCCACCGCTGCCACCCTGATTTCTCCTTGCCGTCAACAAGATGTGATCGGCGATCACGGTAGCGATGAGGACTTGCGACCCGGTTGTGGATCATTGGACTTGTTTCGCCCTCGGGGCGCGGGACCGCTGATCACAGCATGATCGCGAGTTGGGCAAGACATCGCCGGTACGCGGTGAAAAGCGCGTCGCCGGAAGCGGTGACTTCCTTGGGCAAGCCCTCCCACCGCGAATCATGCGAGCCGTGCGACCATGACAGCGAAGGTGACGGCGGAACGAGGAAGCCGGTGTGAACCCGGCGCGGTCCCGCCACTGTGATCGGCGAGCGGACCCCGATATCGCCACTGCCCGGGTACGGGTGGGAAGGCCGGGCGAGCTTGGACCCGAGAGCCAGGAGACTCACGCCGTCGCCTCCTCAGCGAAATTGGGGCGGAACTCCCCAAGAGAGGAAGGCGATTGCCATGCCGTGCGACTCACGTGCCGGTGCTCCACCCGGACTGCTGCCCGCCGCCCCGGCCGTGGTCGCCGGCGCGGTCGCCGACGTCCGCGCCATCGGCGGCTACTTCGGGATCGAGACAGGCGAGGCCGAGGCCGGATGGCGGCCGTTCACCGATCTGTGGACGGATCCGGGCGTCCTGGAGGCGAGAATCCACGACATGGCCGGACGACTGGACACCACCGAGCACCGGGTGGCCGCCTCGATCCTGTTCCAGGGCCTGGCCGCCCGCCTGTGGTCACCGTCCATCGGCGCCGTGGTCGCGCACGACCTGCTCATCGACCTGGCCCCCGAGCACCTGTACTGGCGGCCGGCCCCCGACCCGCTGCCGCTGCGAGCCACCCGGCTGTCCGGCTGGGGCATCCGCGACCCCGCGCGGATCGCCGAACCGGTCTACCGCGGCATCATGGCCGAGATGCTGGAGCCGCTCGCGGAGGCGGTCCGGCGGATCGTGAAGATCGCGCCGGGGCTGTTGTGGGGCAATGCGGCCTCCGCACTGGCCGGAAGCGTCGGCGCCTTCATCCACCGACGGCCCGACCTCAGCGCGAAGGCCGTGCGGCTGGGCCGCGAACTGCTGGACCGGGATCTCCTGCGCGGCACCGGCGAACTGACCGAGCCCGTACCCGGCCGTCCCTTCTTCGTCCGTCGCAGCTGCTGCCTGTACTACCGCCTGCCCGGCGGCGGCATGTGCGGTGACTGCGTCCTGCTGCCGGCCCGCCGGCCACAAACCCACCGCCCTGGCTGACGCTCTTCACTTCGCGCTCTCCCAGTCCGGTTCACCTGGAGGCGGTCAGCTACGTCCGACGACGCCGAGGATGCCCGGCTTGGTGAAGTCGACGGTGGTCTTCTCTCCGTACTCGTTGTACTCGGAGCGCCACGCCTCGACCGGGACGATCCCCGGCTCCAGCAGTTCCATTCCACTCAGCAGCTCGGCCAGCTGTTCCGGGCCGCGCGAGGTGAGCGCCCCCGCGCTGGTCGAGCGGTAGACCTGCTGCCCGGCCTCGTGCACCTCGGCGCTGACGTTGGCCTCGAAGGCGTGCGTGACGATCAGATGGCTCCCCGGGGCCAGCCGTTCGCGGATCGTGGTGATGATGTGGGCGACCAGGGCGTCGTCGGGAATGAAGTGCAGCATCGAGATCAGCAGCACCGCGACGGGCTGGGTGAAGTCGATGGCGCTCTCGATCTGCGGGTCCGTCAGGAGCTTCTCGGGTTCCCGCATGTCGCCCTGGATGACAGAGGTGAGGTGGTTCTCCTCCAGGAGCGCACGGCCGTGCACCAGGACGATGGGGTCGTTGTCGACATAGACCACCCGGGTGTCGGGCGCGATGCGATGGGCGACCTGGTGCACGTTGTCCTGCGTCGGCAGTCCCGACCCGATGTCGAGGAACTGCCGCACGCCCTGGCGCACGAGCAGCTCGACGACTCGCGAGAGGAACGCCCGGTTCGCCCGGGTCATCTCGCGGATACCGGGCACCACCCGCATGAACTGTTCCGCGGCCGCCCGGTCGGAGGCGAAGTTGTCCTTGCCTCCGAGGTAGTAGTCGTACATTCGAGCGACACTTGGGGTGTTCGGGTCGATACCCGCTGGAACAGCCTCTTGCTTGGTCATGCCCTCACCCTTCCTTGTCTTCGCAAAGGGTATGGGAAATCCACAAGATAATGGATCTTTGCCGACAAATCATGGGCGAGCACAGCCCCGCGCGCTCCGGAGTCCCGGGGCCTACCCGTCCCGATGCAGCGAACTGGAGCTGTTCTCGGTGCTCCAGTAGCTCTGGTGACCGGGCTCCCAGGTCCAGGTCTCCGTACGGTCACCGTTCCTGACCGTCAGTGTGCCCGAGGGCTCGTAGTCCTCCGACAAGGGGGACCAGGGCGGCGGGGGTTCAGGATCGGCGTACGCGACCGGCGCGGCGAGCGCCACCGCCGAGGCGGCGAGAACGACGGTGATGAGATAACGGACAATGAGCATTTGCTCCCCCAGAAGGTGTAAACGGTACGGCGGGGATATTTCCTCATAAAAGGCAAAGAGAACCACGCCGATGATCAAGACTCTGACCGATTCGCATTCGGCACGGCCGCCCGCTCCGGGACCGCTCATCCCGGCGAGAACCGGCGGGTCTCCGCCGAGAGCCTGATCGTCGACGGCGGGCATCCGGGTATCCCACCGGATTCCACTCGGGCCCGGCTGCACTGGACCGATCCCACTTGGTGGGAGCTTGGCGCCCGGCATGAGCGAGCGAGGCCTCGGCCGCTCGGTCGCCCTCGGAAGCTGTGAGCCAAGACGGCGGCGCGAAGGACGCCAAGCCTCCGCCAAGGAGCGTCGGCCAGCCTGACGGTGTCCAACCATCTGGCCCTGCACACCAGGTCGGGGCCCTTCTCCCAGGAGAATCTCAATGGCGCGCGGTCTGTCCACCAACCACAACGAGACCGTCCTCAACCGTGGCCTGTCCACCAACCACAACGAGACCGTCCTCTAGGACGGCCGATCATCGACTGCCGTTCCTCGCCGGAGACGCTCCGCCGGGGAACAGCCGGTTAAAGAACGAACTCAACAACGTATAACCGCGCAACAGAATACAA
>NZ_JBEXUE010000033.1:0-37488 GCF_040614275.1 Streptosporangium sp. NPDC006013 | reverse complement strand
GTCACCAGTTCCTCAGGCGTCAGGCCGCGGACGTAGGTGAAGCAGTAGGCATCCGCCAGCTCGGGGAAGCGCTCGCGGGAGAACCAGGAGTAGTCGTCAGGAGTCGCGATCACCCCGTCATGCTCGCAGCACCCACCGACACAATAAGAGCCATTTCATCCTGGGTAGCGGCCTTCCTCCACGAGCTGCAGCACAAGGATCGCCTGCACGAGCGCGGTCGCTCGGTGCGGGCAACAGCGCAGCCTGGTCAGCACCTTCCAGCCCTTCAAGGTCGCGACGGCACGCTCACCGATGGCCCGGATACGGGCGTGGGCGCGGTTGACGTCCCGCTGCCCGCGTGACAACCAGGGCCGATGGCGATGCCGCTTGAACGGCGTCCGAATCGTGCCGCCCGCGCCTTGATAACCCTTATCCGCAAAGGTCTTCACGCCGGCGCTGGTCAAGGCGTCGATCAGGCCGACCTTCCGAGCGGCGGTCACGTCGTGCACGGCGCCCGGCAGTGCGGGCGAGTCCCACACCGGTCGGCCCATGGGGTCGGCCAGCAGTTGCACGTTCATTCCATGCCGCTTGTGTTTGCCGCTGTAATACGGCCGCTCGTCGGCGAGGCGGTCGATCGGGATGAGAGTGTCGTCCAGGATGGTGTAGGCCAGCCGGGAAGCGCGCTCGACGGCGGGGCGCACGTCGTCGGCCAGGGCGGTCAGGAGATCGACGGCTTCGCGAACGTAGCACCAGGCCCGTGGTGGTCCCCACGGCGAAACCGGCGGCCAGGCGGGCGTAGGTGTCGCCATTGCGCAAGTGGGCCAGGACCAGTAGCGCCAGCTGCGCTGGGTCTAACTTCCACCACCGGGAGCGGCGTTCGGCATGTTTCTATCTCCTTCGGGCTGTTACCACCCTAGCGAATGGTCTGTCCGGAATCTCTGGAGCACCTCATCCAGCTGTAGATCGTGATCTTGCCGTTCAGTGTGGCTGGGCAGGCGAGATGGCAGGTTGGCGCGTGGGATCAGTGTCGTGCCGCGGGCCATGCAACCAGGGCCAGTTCGGCGGTTTCGGTCAGCTCGGCCGCCGCAGCCCCGTCGCGGGCGCGCTGCGACATGCCCTGGATGACCGTGGCGAAGTACGCGGCCAGCGCACGGGGGTTGGCTGCATCGGATAGCTCGCCAGCCTGTTGCGCCATGTGTAGGCGGGCTTCGAAGACGTCCAGGTTCTCGTTGCGTAGGTTGCGCAGAAATGCCTCCACCTCGGCGTCTTGCGGGGTGACGTTGGTGGCTGCGCTGATCGTCAGGCATCCGGCCGGGTGGGCGGGGTCGGGATAGATGACCGCTGCCTCACGCAGGATGCGGGTGAACGCGGCGTGGGCGGTGGGTTCCTCCTCAAGGGCAACGCCCATGAAGGCGCCCACGGGTGAGCGCCCATAGCTGTGCACCACTTCCTTGAACAGAGACTTCTTATCCCCGAAGGCCGCGTACAAGCTGCCAGGCCTGATGCCCATCGCCTCGGTCAGCTCGCCGATGGAGGTGGCCTCGTAGCCGCGTTCCCAGAACAGGCGGGTGGCCGCAGTCAGTGCCGCGGCGCGGTCGAACGCCCTCGGCCGCCCTCGCTTCGCGCGTGTCTCAGTCACTCCTCCATTTTAGAGCGCTCACTCAAGAAGGCGTGCTACCTTATTTATTGAGTTATCGCTCAACAAATCGAGGAGTGGCCAACGGCTATGGGCGCACGCACACTTGAGGGAAAGATCGCACTGGTCACAGGCGGCAGCCGCGGCATAGGCCGGGCCATCGCGCAACGTCTCGGCCGGGACGGCGCCACCATCGCCGTCGCCTACGCCCGCGACGAGACAGCGGCGAACGAGGTCGTTAAACGCATCCGCAAGGACGGCGGCCGGGCCTTCGCCCTGCACGCGGAGTTGGGACGGCGCGGTGACGCGGCCTCCCTGTGGGCTGCTTTCGACGCCCATGCCGACGAATACACACCTGGCGGAGCCGTCGACATCATCGTCAACAACGCCGGCATCGGCCGCAGCTCTGATCTGGCGTCGCTGACCGAGGACGGCTTCGACGAGGTCTTCGCCGTGAACGTCCGCGCACCGTTCTTCATCGTGCAGCAAGGGCTGGAGCGGCTGCGCGACGGAGGGCGGATCATCAACATCTCCAGCGGCGCGGCTCGCCTCGCCATGCCAGAGATCATCGCCTACGGCGCCACCAAGGGCGCACTCGACACCTTCACCCTCAACCTCGCCAAGGAATTAGGGCCCCGAGGCATTACCGCGAACTCGGTGGCGCCCGGCATCATCGACACGGACGTCAACGCAAGCTGGCTACGCGGCAATCCGCAGGCCGAAGCCCACGCGGCGTCCCTGGCCGCGCTGGGCCGGGTCGGGCAGCCGAAAGATGTGGCTGACATCGTGGCCTTCCTCGCCTCCGACGACGCACGCTGGGTGACCGGCCGGGTGATCGACGCGACGGGCGGTTCTGGGCTGTGAGCCTCTCTCCTTGGGCGGGAGCACCCCGCGGTGATTTCCCGCCCGAGGGGGCTCGCTGGCGGGATGCGTTCGAGGACGTGATGAGCCGGGTGGCGAGCCGGTTCGCCCGGGTCGAATCCCGCCGTCGGGCAGCTCGATTGGTACTCGGGCTACTGCCGGACCTACCGCGCAAGAACTGCTGGACGATCGCCGAATGGGCCGGGGAGAGTACCCCGGACGGCATGCAGCACCTGCTTAGTACTCCAGTCGTACTTAGTGATCTCTGAGGCGTTGTCGCTGGTAGTGGCATCGTCGAGCTCGGCTTTGGTGGCATAGCCGCCACGTGGACCATCGGCGGGTGTGGTGCTCATCGAGCGGTGGCCGGGTCGGCGACGCGAACAACCGGCGGATCTCGTTGGCGGAAATCGCGATTGATCGGGCACCGGCCTTCTTATCTGAGGAACCTGCCTGTTCATCCTGTTCGGCCGCGTCGTGCTCGCTCAGGAGCGTGGCACGGGTGACGGCGAGGAAGGCCAGAGCGAGCATGGCCAGGGTCACGTACCGGTACCAGGCCGGATAGCGCCGGACCTGGTAGTGGTCGAGGGCGGCTTCGTTCTTGCCGGTCTGGAAGCATTCCTCGATCGTCCAGCGGATGCCGGTGACGGCCACCAGGCGGCCAAGCGGTACTGGAGTCGGGGTGTGGCACCGGTAGAAGGCCGGTTCAGAGGGCTTGCTGATGGAGCGGCGGATCAGCAGGCGGTGGGCTGGGCCGGTGGTGGCGATCAGCACCCAGTCATAGCGCCGCTCTCCTTTCCATCACACCTGAACGATCACAGCGGTGGCCGTCCGTCGTGGTTGTGGCCCTAGCCCTACAGCTTCACATGCGCACAAGCTTGCCCAATCTCACGATCTGCGGCTGGAGTACTAAGCGACGGCCGGCGTCAAACTAAGCAAATCCGCAGGGAAAGGCATGGGCAGCAGGAGGGCGCGCCCGACCCAGTGGATTCCCGACCGCAATGCTACGAACCGGGCCGGAAACCGAGTTCTCTCTGCTCAGAGCAGATCTGCCCCAGGCAGATCGTGTCGACGCCGATCCGGATCGCCCCACATGATGGACGCATGGGTGAAGAATCGAAACTTCCACTGTTCAACGCGCGGGTAAGACATCAGCTTTACGAGCGGCGTGTTCTCGTTCTCGACGGCCCTCTCGATGATGACAATGGGACGTTGCTCGCCACGCAATTGATAGCACTCGCCACGCAGGATGCGTCGACCGATATCGCGTTGTGGATTCACTCCCCGGGCGGCTCGGTTCCATCGATGCTTGCGATCCGTGACATCATTCGACTCATTCCCTGTGACGTGTCGACCCTCGTTCTGGGCATCGCCTACAGCGCCGGGCAATTCTTGCTGTCATCGGGTACCCGAGGGAAGCGCCGCGCTCTGCCGCACGCACGTGTCCTGATGCACCAAGGCTCGGCCGGAATCGGCGGCACCGCAGTCGACATCGAACTGCAGGCCGGCGACCTTCGGCATACTCGCGACACGGTGCTCGGTCTTATCGCCGAGGACACGGGTCAGCCCGTAGAGCGCATATTCGAGGATTCTCTGCATGATCGCTGGTACACAGCGCAAGAGGCACTGGACTACGGCTTCATAGACGCAATCGTCCAGAGCTTCAACGAAATCGCGCCACACAATCGCCCACGGCCCGGATTCGGCGTCACCGAAGGAGTCGGCCAGTGACCACGTACACGATCCCTAACGTCATCGCCCGGAATTCTCGTGGCGAGCGGATCATGGATGTCTACTCGCACCTGCTCACCGAGCGAATCGTCTATCTGGGAACCGCAATTGATGCGGGCGTCGCGAACGCGCTCGTCGCACAGCTTATTTTTCTGGAGTCAGACAACCCCGATGCCGACATACAATTCTATATCAACTGCGAAGGCGGAGACCCGAGCGCAATGCTCGCGATATATGACACCATGCGCTATATCCGCCCGCGGGTTGAGACAACCTGCGTTGGACAGGCCATCGCGGTGGGTGCCGTCCTTCTCGCCGCAGGCGCCGAGGGAAAACGTGCCGCTCTCCCGCACGCACGAGTAATCCTGCACCAACCGGCTGCTCAGGGGCGCGGAACGATCCCCGATCTCATCTTGCAAGCCGACGAGGTCGTACGTGTCCGAGCAGACATCGAGCGCATACTGTCACGGCACACGGGCCAGACTATCGAGACCCTACGCGCCGACACCAATCACGATCGCGTGTTCACCGCGACCGCAGCCTTGGAGTACGGGCTCCTCGATGAGATCATCGAGGAGCATTCATAGGCTCGTGGATGATCCCGGCAGGCCACGCTACGCGGCCAGAGCATACGCCGCCGAGCAGGTAGCACCTCTCGACGTGCTGCTCTGAGCAGACCGCAAGCTCTCGGCAACGGCAAGGGTCAGATCGACCAGGGTGACATCCAGCGCGCCGGCGACCGCAGCGATCATTTCGCTCGATGGCTCTTTGAGGCCTCGTTCCATCTCGGAGAGATACTGCGGCGAGACGCCGGCGCGACGCGCCGTCTCGCTCAACTTCTCGCCCCGCTCGTGACGAAGACCTCTGAGACACTCACCGAGCGCGTGCCGCCACAGCGGCTCGCGAGCCGGAGACGGCTTGGGATCGGTCCGATCGATCGCCGGACGTAGCGGCGGGACAGAGGAGGCCATGCCTCACCATAGGTAGACGGCGCGTTCGAGTTCTGCTGGCTTCGCGCAGAGCAGAACCGTCCCCGCCTCCTCCGTCCCGGCCCTCGGGGCCGGTGAGGATCGCAACTCGAACTCTGATGTGCGAGCCGAACTGACATCGCTGGAGGGCGAGCAGCACATCGTATGCGCGTCGTTATGCGTGGCGGGATGGGTGTTGAGGCCGAGTTGTTGCAGGTCAGGCCCTATGTGACAACCTATGGACAGGACTCTGCAAAACCGTCGGCTCGGCCTGTGCGGATTCCTTGGGCCAAGGGTTTGCGGCATCTCAGCCTGAGCAATGTCAGTCGGACGGAGCATCCGGGGGCGTTCGATACCCAGTTCACCGCAGGCCGATGCGCTGACCTGTGATCACTAGCGTCTGATCGTTTAAAGTCATGCACTCCGATGATCAGGAGGCCGGTATGCCGTGCTTGCTCGATGAGCTGGACGACAGCGTTTACATCAGCTACAGGCAGTTCATGCTGCACGGCGTGCGCCGGTTGCACAGCGCGGAGCCGGCGAACGTGATCGTCGAGATGGAAGACCAGGTCTATGTGTATCTCTCGGACGGCAGGTGCCGGATCGAGGCCTGGGATGAGGAATCGCCCGCGCCTGACGGGTCCTGGCAGGCAATGGCGACGGCACGATGCGTGGCGGACACCGGCGTGGTCGGACTGTCCAGCTTGATGTCCGGCGGGTCGGGGCGGAGAATCCTGATCGGACCGCCCTTTTTCGAGTACGGCCTGCGCATCTTCGTCGGCGCTCAGGGGCTCCTGCTGAGATTCTGGCCGATCAAAGATGTCTTTGATCCCACACAGCACGCCCGGCCTGCCGGACTCGCCTCAACACTTATCCCCGCCGACGTCGTTGAGGTGCGGTCGCAGTTCGGAGACTGGCCGTCCTCCCGGCCCTTGCCCGCACTTCCCACGCCCCGGGGCCGGGCCGCGATGGGAAGGGGACTCTCCAACCTGATACCGCCTGGCCTCCTGCCCGCTGAGCTGACAGCCGATCAGGGCGGCGACTCCCCGAAGACCGAGGGCGTCGACTGGGAGGCTGACATGTCGCCGGAGTGGCGGGAAAATCAGCGGAAGGCAGAGGAGGACCAACGCCAGGTCGACGAGCTGCTCGGTGATCTACGTTGGCAAGTGCTCACTCACGCGCCGTTCGACCTCATGGAATGGCCCGAGGAAAGTCGCGACCGCTATCTGAACGAGCTGCGCTCCGGAGTGCGGATCGCCAAGCGTCTCAATCCGGACGGCATGCGGACCTTCCGGCTTCGTGGCGAGGACATCCAGCTCTCCACCGGTCGCGCACCCGGGTTGTCCTGCCGGGCGTGGTGCTGGGGTGCCGAGGATGAGCCCTGGGGTGACACCCTCATGACCTCACGTGAGGTGCTGGCCCGCGACGTGCTCGGACGCAGACAACTGATCACCGGAATCGTGACGATACTGCGCGGTGAGAACGGTGTGGTGGAGGTGCGCGACGCCACGGGGCCCGAGATCGAGCGAGTGGTCGCGGCTGAACGCACATGGGCGAAGACCCGGGACTGAAAACTGTGCGCCCGGTTCAACGGAATGTCGGAAACAGGCGGCACCGTCACAGGAAAATCCTGATCTCTGAGTGACCAACTGGGTGACAACGACCACGGACGGGCATGGACAACCGTGGATCACGGGTTGCGTCCACCGGTCAGGTCGATATTTGTCCTGGTCAGGCACGTGCTTGAGTTGCCTTACAAGCGAGATGTCACTGGTTCGACCCCAGTAGTGCCCACCACAAGCCCCTCACCTGCGAAAACAGGTTTTTGCCGCCGAACCACCTCTTAGCGGCCTGGCCGAGGTTCGCTTCGGTACGGCCGTGCCCGATAGGGGCGCCGGGATCGGCGGCGCACTTCGCCGCGCCCGCTTGGCGCCGTAACCCGAGAAAGCAGTGGCCGCGCGGGCTCGGGGCCACATACGTTCGCCTCCATGGTTGACACAGCTTTCGGGCATCCGCGCCTCGCCGCCATCTACGACCCACTCGATCCGGACCGCAGCGATCTCGACGCGTATCTCGCGATGGCGGAGGAGTTCGGCGCGCGGTCCGTGCTGGACATCGGGTGCGGTACGGGCGTGTTCGCGCTGCTGCTCGCCGAGCGCGGGATTACGGTCACCGGGATCGATCCCGCGCGGGCGTCCGTCGACGTCGCGCGTGGCAAGCCGGGCGCGGAGCGGGTGCGCTGGCTCGACGGCGACGCGGGGGACCTGCCGCCCATGCAGATCGACCTGGTGACGATGACCGGGAACGTCGCCCAGGCGATCGCCGATCCGCAGGCATGGCGTACGACGCTGCGCGGCGCGTACGAGGCGCTGCGGCCCGGCGGGCGGCTTGTCTTCGAGACGCGCGATCCGGCGCAGCGCGTGTGGGAGGAGTGGGCGGAGTGGACGCGCGAGACCACGTACCGCATGACGGACATCCCGGGCGTCGGCCACGTCGAGACCTGGGCCGAGCTGACGGACGTGAGCCTGCCGCTGGTGAGCTTCCGGGGTACGCACGTGTTCGCTGCGGACGGGGACGTACTGACCTCGGAATCGACACTTCGCTTCCGCGAACGTACGGAGATCGAGCGGGACTTACACGAGCACGGCTTCGTCGTCGAGGACGTACGCGACGCACCCGACCGGCCGGGCAGGGAGTTCGTGTTCGTGGCGCGGCGCGGTACCGCGGAGCCCGTCCCTCCCGGAATACCCTAGGGAGCGTGCGCACCACACAGCGCCGAGCAGACGGGACTTTGAAGACACTCCCTAGTCGGATACGGCTTGACCTCCGAACGCAGATTCCACATAAAGGGGGCTCTGGCTCACTTTCGGTGGTAACGGAGCGTGTGCATCGAGCTGACGTCGCGGAGCTGGTCGGTTTCCTCACCAAATGTTTGTGAGACCGTGTGCTCGCCCCTGACCGTGCTCACCGGACTGGGCTATGGCATCCTTCTGACCAGCTAATTCGTCTTAAGCGCGTCTTTATCGCCCGCGATCACGCTTGGTCACCACCGAAAGTGAGCCAGAGCCACTTTTACATGGCCACGGACAACTTTCATTCTTCGCTTCCTGCGAGGCCGGGAGTGACCTTGCCGAGGAACGTGACGTGGGTGAGTGACCAACTGGGTGGCAACGACCATGGACGGTGCCGGACACCAGTGGACGGCCAGGGACCGTAGCCGCAGGTCGGGGCAGGTAGTCCCCCTGGTCGGGGACCTGCTCGGATCGTCTTACAAGCGAGATGTCACTGGTTCGAACCCAGTAGTGCCCACCCAGCCAAAACGCCCCGTATCCGATCTCCGGAAAGAGGTGTGAGTAACTAACTCCCGAAAATGTCGTCCATGGCCTCGGAACCCCAGCATGTGCGCCCAAGGCCGCAGCCGGAGAGCCTTGTACTCAGGGCATGTGCCCAACTTCCAGCAGGTGCGGATCATTCGTCGGGCGTGCTCGCGGACCGGTAGTGCGTCCAGGTGCAGGCCCGGCTTCAAGCCCGTCCCGTGGTAGCGCTCGCAGGACGCCGGCAGGCTCAACCGCCCCCGACCGCCGCAGGCCGGACACGACAGCCGGTGGTCGACGGTGCCGGAGGCTTCGGCGCCCTTGGTGGCGTACTTGGCGATGTAGCCGGCCACCGCCGGCTCGCTCTTACAGGGACGGTAGGCCCGTACCGTCCCGCTCTTCTCCCGCCGAGTGTGCACCGGTCCGAACGAGGGAGCGGTGAGCGTGGGTCACCTGTGGTCTTGTGGTGCGCTTGGGGCGGGCCCCGTCCGTCCCCCGGACCGCGAACCTGAGCACGCGGTCCGGGCTGTGCGCTATCGCGTCATGCGGAGGCTGTGCCGGACTGGCCTCCCTGGTCCAGCAGGGCGTTGATCATCTCCTGGAGTTCGGCGCGTCCAGTGGTGCCGAGCGCGCCGGACAGGGCCTGGGCGAGCTTGTCGAAGGGGTCGTCCATCGGCAGCTCTTTCACCTTCTCGGCCAGTTCCTCCACGCTCCATAGCCCGTCCTTGTGGATGTGGCCGCCGAGGGACCAGCCTTGGTTGACCGCGACCGTACCGCCTCGCACCGACAGCACCTGGCCGGTGATCGGGCAGGCTGAACTGGCCAGGTAGGCGGCGACAGGCGCGCTGGCGGCCGGGTGCAGGGGGTCGAACCGGGGCGCCGGCGGTTCCTGACTCATGCCGGGGACGCCGAGGGTGAGTCTGGTGCGGGCCATCGACGGCGAGATGCAGTTGACCCGCACGCCGTAGCGGCCCAGTTCGAGGGCGGCCACGGCGGTTAGCGCCGCTACCCCGGCGTTGCCCGCCGCGTAGGAGACCTGCGCGGGCAGCGGGTTGAGCAGTCCGGAGCCGGAGGAGGTGTTGACGACGGCGCGGTCGGCGCGGGCCCCTGCCTGGAACCGGTCGCGCCAGTGGCGGGCCGCCCAGTGCGTCACCGCGAAAGTGCCCTTGAGCTTGACGGCCAGGACGTCATCGAAGTCCTCCTCCGACAGGTCGGTCAGGCCCATGCTCCGTTCGATGGTCGCGTTGTTGACCACTACGTGCAGGTCGCCGAAGGACTGCAGGGCCGTCTCCACCATGCGGCGGGCGCCGTCCCAGTCGGCGACGCTGTCGGTGTTGGCCACGGCCTGTCCGCCACACGCGGTGATCTCCTCGACGACGTCTGCCGCCACGCCGGCGTCGCCACCTGTGCCGTCGATGGCGACGCCGGGGTCGTTGACGACGACCTTGGCGCCCTCGGCGGCGAAGAACAGCGCCTCCTCCCGCCCGATGCCGCGCCCTGCTCCGGTGATGAGGACGACACGTCCGTCCAGGCTCCCCATGCTGACCACCCTTCAGTTACTACAGTCACTGTAGCAATGCATTGTATGCACTAATGCAGGCTCTTAAGTAAAGTGGCTCACATGGTGGAGAAACTGGGACTGCGGGAGCGCAAGAAGCAACGCACCCGGCAGGCATTGATCGACGCGGCGGTGCGCCTGTTCGAGGACAGGGGCTACGACCAGGTGACCGTGGCCGAGATCACCGACGCCGCGGAGGTGTCCCCCCGCACCTTCTTCCTTCATTTTCAGACCAAGGAGGACGTGCTCTTGGCCAACACCGACGTGCGCGTCGATCTGGCGCTGGAGGCGATCGCCGAGCGCCACGCCGGGGAGCGGCTGCCTGAAGTGCTGGTGAGGGCGATGGACCAGATGATCTTCAACGCCTGGGATCACGACCTGTCCAGCGGCCTCGCAGCGCTTCGGGCGCGGCTGGCGGCCTCGGAACCGGCGCTGCAGGCCCGGCTGCTGCAGCGGTACCTCACCGCTCAGGCCGAACTGGCCCAGGCGCTGCAGCGGGCCTTCCCCGACCGGCTCGACACGACCACCGCCCCCGCCCTGGTCGGCGCGATGGTGGGCGCGGTCAGCGCGTCCGCGGTCAGCGCGCTGCAGCGCGGCGACGGACCTGACGAGGTACGGAACGCCATGCGGCAGGCCATGGCCTTGGTGGCGCGATCAGTCGCCTGACCGATGATCGCGGTTGACCCAGGCCCGCGTCGCCTTGATGAACTCCAGCTGTTCGGCAGACACCCCACGCTCCAGCTGGCTCGCGAGCCTGTGCACGCAGGTGGACGCGACGCCAATAACAAATCAACCTCTAACCGCAGGACCTGGCTTGCCTGTTGGTGTTCCGGCTTCTTGATGTGTTGGTGGGACTTCGGAGAATCTGAAGGTCCATCGTCCTGGTCGTTCGTCTTGCTGTGAGGTGAAGGCGAGGTGGCAGGGGTTGGCGGTGGTGCGAGATCTTCGGGTGGCTTGGTCCAGGTGGCGATGGGCTGCCAGCAGCATCACCTGCATCTGTTCGGCAAAGGCGATACCGAGTACAGCGACAACGCCCGTGATGAGACGGCCCTTGAGCAGCAACTAATCGGTGGCGATAGCTGCGACCACCGGAAGGAAGGCGACAACCCACATCAGGATCACCCCATGACCATATGCGCATCCGGTGATCGACCGGCGAGTGCCGAAGGGCACCTCTGCCGGCCGCAGGGGGTGCCGAACGGCATCTGGTCCACCAGCCGGCCGGGCCGGGAGGCTTGACGCATGAAATCCTTCACTTCTGGCCGGTACGGCTACGCGGCCGCGCTGTGGGCGCTGCTCTACGGTGCGCTCGGCGCCGGATGGGCGCTGGGGATGCCCGGCTTCCCCTGGGGTGCCGAGGACCCCGACCTCGACGGGCAACTGTCGATCCTGGCCTGGACGACCCCGAGCTTCGGATGGTGGATCGTCGCCTTCTCGGTGATCACCGCGGTGACGGCGCTGGCGCTGAACCGCAGGAGCAGCAACCGAGCGCCGTTGTTCCTGGCCTGGCCGAGCGCCGCGCTCCTGATCCTGGTGATCCCCGACTTCCGGGTGATGATGGGTGTCGCCTACACGCCGCTGCTGCTGGTCGCCCCCGTCTTCGGCTGGGACCTGGGCGGCACCACGCTGGCCGACGCCTGGACCTGGCCGGTGCTCAACCAGTTCGTGTGCGCGCTCGGCGGTCTGCTGCTGGCCGCCGCGGCCCTGGCCTACACCCGCGACCAGAAGCGCAAGAGCTGGTTCACCCCGGAGCGCGGGCGCATCGCGGTGTACGTGGCGGTCGCGGTGCCGTTGTTCTACTGCGCCACCCGGTGGGCATGGGTGCTGGGCATCCCCCTCGGCGTGAGCGAGGGCTTCCTGGCCGACGCCCCGCAGAGCCTGTGGCTGGCGGGCGCCTACCTGGCCACCTTCGGCGCGTGCGGCGGCGTGCTCACCCTGGGGCTGACCCAGGGATGGGGAGTGACCTTCCCGCGCTGGATGATCGGAGTGCGTGGCAAGCGAGTGCCGCCGCTGATGGCGGTCATCCCCGCCGGGTTCGTCTCGATCATCGTCACCGTGGCCGGGATCACCTACATCAGGTCGACGATCGCCGGCCGGTTTTCCTGGGCCGACTGGGGAGCCTGGCTGCCGGAATGCTTCTGGCCGGTCTGGGGCGCCGCCCTGGCCATCGCCACCGTCTGCTACCACGAGCGCCGCAAGTCGGACGAGCAGCAGGCGGGGGCCGCCCACGCGATCCTGGCCGGCGACAGCGCCGGGCGCTGAACCTCACGCGAGCGGTACGGGGCCTCTCACAGGCCCGCCGCTCCGTCGATGCGCTCGCGGAGCAGGTCAGCGTGGCCGTTGTGCCGGGCGTACTCCTCGATCATGTGAATGAGCACCCAGCGCAGCGACACCGTTCCGCGCCAAGCGTCCTCCCCGGTGAGGTCGAGGTCGGCCGCGGCGGCGACGGAGGCGGGGCCGGCGACGGCGACATCGAAGTCGCCGTCGGGCCAGGAGGTCCAGCGGACGTTCGAGAAGATCACTGACTACTACGACCTGATGAATCGCCTCATGACCCTGGGACGGCATGTCGCCTGGTGTCGTGAAATCGCGGAGGGCGCGAAAGTCCCGTCAGGCGGGAGCATGCTCGACATCGCCACCGGAACCGGCGTCATCGCTCTTGCCGCACTGGAGAAATATCCGAACTCGACCATCCACGCCGTCGATTTCTCGGAGCGGATGCTGGCGGAGGCGGCGAGGAAACCGGAGGCCTCCGCCATCACGTGGCAGCATGCGGACGCGAACGACCTGCCTTTCGGCGACGAGTTCTTCGATGCCGTCACGCACGGCTATCTCCTGCGGAACGTGGAGAATGTCGAGCGCGTGCTCGAAGAGCAGTTCGGTGCGCGCAGCCGCGTGCGGGCGTGGTCCGCGATCAGGGCTCGGCTCTGCCGGTCGCCCATGCCCAGGCCGCGATGGCGACGCGGTTTCTGCTGCCGGTCTTGCGCTGGATGGCCGCGATGTGGTTCTTCACGGTACCCGGGGAGAGGAAGAGTTCCGCAGCGATCTCGGCGTTGGTCCTGCCGTACGCGAGTAGTGCCACGACCTCGTCCTCCCGCTCGGTGAGGACGACGTTCGGTGTCTGGCGCGGCAGGCCGTGGCGGCGCAGCAGCCGGACGGTGAGCTGCGGGCTGATCAGCATGTCGCCGTTCATCGCGGCCCTGATGGCCTCGATGAGCAGGGTGGGGCCGGAGCGTTTGAGGATGAACCCGGCGGCGCCGTGCCGCAGTGCCGCGTGGACGTACTCGTCCAGACCGAACGTCGTGACGATCACCACGTGGATGTCGGTGCCGGCGAGGGCGCGGGCCACCTCGATGCCGTCGGCTCCGGGCATCCGGATGTCGGCGAGCACGACGTCAGGTTCGATCGCCTTGGCGGTGTCGATTGCGGTGCGGCCGTCGGCGGCCTCGGCCACGACGGTCATGTCCGGCTGGGCGTCGAGAATCATGCGGAAGGCGCTTCGGATGCCTTCCTGGTCGTCGGCGATGAGGATGCGGGTGGACACTCCGGCGATTGTGCCAGCAACAGATACACGGTCAGCGACCACCCATCGCGTACCGCCCTCGTGACCAGTTCGCCGCCCTGCGCCCGGACAAGCTCGGTCAGACCGGGCAGGCCGGACCCGCTACGCCGGCCGTCTCGCGCTCGCGTCACGCCGTCGTTGGTCATCGTGATCTCCAGGCGGCCGGGTCCGGCGCTGACGTCCAGGTCGACGCGGCCGGCCTGGGGAGCGTGCCGCCGGACGTTGGTGAGGCCTTCGACCACGATCCGGTAGGCCAGAGCGGCCGTCTCCGGCGGGATCGCCACCTGCCGGTCCAGTTGCGGGTCCATGCGCAGGTGGACCGGCGCGGGTCCGGCGACGGAGAACCGTTCGGCCGCCTCACGGATGCCGCTGAGGCCACCGGTGGAGGTGAGAGGCCGGTCGTGGTGGAGCATGTCCAGGGTACGGTCCAGCATCGACATGGCGCGCTGGCCCGCCACCTCGACGCGTTCGAGCGCCTGCCGCGGATCACCCACGATCCTGCCCGCCTGGGCGTGCGCCACCATTTCGCTGATGTCGTGAGCGACGAAGTCGTGCAGGTCTCTGGCGAGCTGGAGTCGCAACGCGGTTCGGGTGTCGGCCACAGCGCGGGCCTGCCGTACATCGAGAAAGCGCAGGTAACCCCCCACCGCGGCGGCAAGGACCGCGCCCGCCCCCCAGAACGCGCACACGCCCAGCCCTTCCAGCGGTGAGGCCGGCGTGAAGAAGCGCAGCAGCCAGGTGGCCGCGGCCATGCCCGCCACGGGCGCGGCCAGCGCCGCCCGCCGAGCCGACGCGTACCGGGTGATCAGGCCGGCCAGCGTCATGAGCGCCAGGCTCTCGATCATTCCCAGCGCGGCGGCACCCGGCTCGGGCCGCACGACGCCAATGACGTGAGCCAGCGTGACGGCCAGCGAGCCGACCGCGCCCACACACGTCAGCGTGGGCAAACGCGACCGCAGCGCCGAGCGTGACAGCGCCACCACTGTCACGCAAACCAGCAGCGACAGTGACACGGCGATCCACATCAAGCCCACCGGACCGACGATACGTGCCCCTGTCCCCCCGGCCACAGGTGCCGTTCGGTACTCTCACCGGCGGCCGAAGGTGCCGAACGGCACCTGGTCCGGCTGGGCCACCCTCCGGCGACGCTCATCACCTGAACATCATGACTTTCCCCTGGCGAGGCTACGCGGCGGCGCTGTGGGCGCTGCCCTACGGCGCGCTCGGCTCTGCGTGGGGACTCGGGCTGCCCGGCTATCCCTGGGGTGCCTCCGATCCCGACCCGGACGCCGCGCTGTCGATCCTGGCCGGAACGACACCGCGCTTTGGCCTTTCGGCCTGCTCATCATCGTGGCGGCGCCGGCGCTGACCCGCAGGAGCGATCGTTGTGCTCCCTTGTTCCTGGCCTGGCCGATCGCCGCGGTCCTGGTCCTGGTGATTCCGACCCGCGGCTGATGATGTGCGTCGCCTACACCGGGGTTGATACCTGCGGACGGCTGCTGGCGCTGAGAACGATCTCGCAAGCAGGCTGCGATCGCCCTCCTCCGGACCCCGGCGACCCTGCTCCTCCGGGAGGCGATTCGTGAGCCTTCGCTTGTGGTTCACCTTTCGACCGTCGCCGATACATGTTGGCGTCATTTGATCTAAGGACCTTGATCAAGCGTCGGTTCCGTGGTGCCGTGAAAGTGCGAGGCGTGCTCACATCGGCGCGGAGAGCGCCGCCGACGCCCCACCACGCCGACGCGCCGTCAGGTCATGGAGCCAGTCCTTCGAGAAAGCGGAAGAATGCGAAAGCTGTCGTCATTCACGTCCACCGCGAGGGCATCGAAGTCAGCGACCGTGTCAGAGAGGAGCACATCCTCCCCTACGTTCTTCACGCGCAAGCGTTCCCGGCTCGGGATCGTGCTCAGCGCCACCGCTCTGGGGGTCGTGATCCCCGCGCCGGCGGCCTATGCCGCTCCGCCGCACAACCTGCCTCAGTCGGCCGGAGGGTACGAGGCTTCGTTCTCGCCGGCCTACGACTACGACGGCGACGGCTGCTACGCCACCCCCGCCATCGGGCCGGACGGGACCCTCGCTTCGGGGCTGAACCCGACCGGCGCGGTCAACGGCAACTGCCGTGACCAGTCGGACCTGGACAACTCGCAGACCTACGCCCGTGCCAAGTGCAACAGCGGCTGGTGCGCCGTCGTGTACGCCAGCTACTTCGAGAAGGACCAGGCTCTGCCCGGCATCAGCCTCGGCGGCCACCGTCACGACTGGGAGCACGTCATCTCCTGGGTCAACCAGGCGTCCAACCAGGTGGAGTACCTTTCGACCACGCAACACAGCAGCGTCGTGACCTATACGCGCTCGCAGGTGCGCTTCGACGGATCGCACCCCAAGGTCGTCTATCACAAGGACGGGGTGTCCACGCACTTCTTCCGGCTCGCCAACGGCAATGACGAGCCGCCGGAGAACCACTACCACAACTGGCGCTACCCCCCGCTCGTGGACTGGAACGGCTGGCCCGGCACCTGGCTGCGCGACAGGCTGATGAACGCGGACTTCGGCGCCGCGACCATCAAGATCAATGACGGCAGGTTCGGGGACCTCCTCTCGCGCGCCAAGCCGAGCGGCATCCCCTTCGACCCCTGGGCCTGACGAGCCCGTCATCGCCCGCCGGCGGCCGACCCCTCCTACCAAGGCATCCGCGCCCCGGTCGCCTGATCGACCGACCCGGTGAGCGCTCGTGGTGACCGCACCGGCTGTTCCCGCCTTCGCCGAACCCGGCTGCGATCTCCGTGAGCGTCTCGCCTTTGCGTAGGTAGACGGCTCTTTGATGTTGAGGGGGAAGTGCCCGGGCGTGGCCGACTTCGGTGACTCGGCCATGGTGCTCGACACGCCTCACGGCCGTCGTACGGGGTGATCTTGCTTCTGATGGATGCCGTAGTCCCGGTGTTCTGCTGTGCCCCGAGTTCTGTGGAGTCAGGGTGTGAGCAGGACGCGGCCGAGTTGGGAGCGGCTCTCCATGATCCGGTGCGCTTCGGCCGCCTCGTCGAGCGGCAGCCGGGCGTGCAGCGCGGCGCGCAGTCTGCCCTCAACCGCGTGCCGCGCGACCTGGTCCATGTCCTCGCGTGCCTGCTGCGGCGCGGCCGCGCGCCAGGCGAGCAGCGAGAACCCGGCCGCCGATCTCATCGCGAACAGGCTGGTCAGCGGGATGTCGGTGGCCTCGCCGCTGGCCGCTCCGTAGACGACGGCTCGGCCGAACGGCGTCAGAAGGTCGAGGCTGCGCAGCAGGATGCGGCCGCCGACGGAGTCCAGGACGACGTCGACTCCTCCTGGCGCGGCCTCGCGCACCCGTTCTGGCCAGTCCTCCGCGGAGTAGTCGACGGCCACGTCGGCGCCGAGTGTGCGGGTGAAGTCCAGCTTGGCGGGGGAGCCGGCCGTGGCGATCACGGTGCCGGCGCCGGCGATCTTGGCGAGTTGCACGGCCAGATGGCCGATGCCTCCTGCGGCGGCGTGGACGAGCACGGTCTCGCCGGGTGACAGCCGGGCGGCGCGCAAGGCGCCCAGCGCCACGGGGGCGCCCATCGGCAGCATGCTCGCGGTGGCGTCGTCGATTCCCTCCGGCACGGGCGCGAGCCACCCGGCGTCGGCGAGGACGTGGTCGGCGAAGGCGTCCTCGGCCAGCGTGGCGACCCGCCGGCCGGTGAGAGCGGAGTCGACGCCCGGCCCCACCGCGTCGACCGTGCCGACCACGTCGCCGGTGAGCGCGGCGGGCAGTTCGCGCCGGTAGATTCCGCCGGTGTCCGGCCCCTGACGGAACTTCACGTCGACGAAATTGGCGCCGATCGCCTCGGCGCGGATGCGCACCTGGCCGGGGCCCGGGCTGGGGATCTCCGTCTCCTCCATGGTGAGCACCTCGGGGCCGCCGTAGGCGTGGTAACGGATTCGGCGCATGCCGTCCTCCCGTATCGAGGGTAAAGTGGACCTGCGGTCAAGTTCGGTGCGAGCGTACTTGACCGGCGGTCCAGTTGTCCATGGGAAAGAGGAGCCGATGATCGAGGAGCGTCGCGAACGCGCTGACGCGGCACGCAACCGTCGCGCCATCCTGCGTGCCACCGAGGACCTTCTCGCCCGGCACCGGCCCGAGCAGATCTCCATGGAACAGGTCGCCGCCGCGGCCGGGGTCGGTAAGGGCACGGTGTTCCACCGTTTCGGCAGCCGGATGGGGCTGATGGTCGCGCTGATGCAGGAACGGGCGTACGCCCTGGAGGAGGCCGTGGCGAGCGGACCTCCGCCGCTGGGGCCCGGCGTCCCGCCCGAGGAGCGGCTGATGGCCTTTCTGGACGCGATCGTCGACGTCGTCGGCCGCAACAAGGGGCTCCTCGCGGCGCTCGGCCACGCCGCTACGGCGGCGCCCAGGCCGGAGTGGAAGGAGCACGGCGAGCACCGGGACGAAGACGGCGACCACCCCGTATACCGGTTCTGGCACGGTCACACCAGTGCGCTGATCGCCGCGCGGCGCCCCGACCTGGACGGGGAGTTGCTGGCTCACATCCTGCTGGGCAGCCTCCAGAGCGAGCCGGTTCTGCGGCTGCTGGAGCGCGGAGAGACGATGCGGCTGGCCGCGTCGCTGCGTGTCATGGCCTCTGGGATGCTCGCGGCCCCCGCCCTCGCCTGAGGCCGAACCGGTCGAGAAGCCGGGTGCTCACCGGCGTCGGCCAGTGGGTCGCCCACGGTCCTGTCATCGCAGGCCGGGGGTCGGCGAGATGCGAAACGGGTGGCGCGGCTGAAGCCGTGGGAGGTCAGTGACGAGCCGCGGGCTGCCGTCGAACAGACTGCTACCGAAGAAGCAGCGCCGGACCCGTAAACGGCTGGGTGGCCGCCTCGCGTTGCAGGGGCATCTGTTCGTGCTGCACACCGATCATCCGGCGGCGGCTCAACCGCCGGCGAGGACTCGTTCCAGGTCTTGTTCAAGGACGGTGTCCAGCGGGATCCAAGCCGGCGACAAGTGATGATCGGTAACTTGCCCGGAATGAGAAAGCGATCTTCTGCCCTCGCCGTGTTGGCCACGGCCGTCCTGCTCGCTGCTCCCACCGCCGCCCTGGCCGCGGCGAACTCGCCGGCGACGGCTCCGGCGGCCGCGTCGGCTTCCGGGACCAAGACCCTCTCCTTCCGGGGGATGAATCTGAAGATTCCCGCCATCTGGAAGGTGTACGACTACACGGACCGGGTCCTGGTGGCGACCGGTAGCTGCAAGATTCCCGAGCCCTTCGCCCCGAACTGCCGGGGGTTCTGGCTGTACGGCCCGAAGGTGATCGCCTACGGCGCCGAGGGCCGCCGTTACACCGGCGAGAAGCCGTTCGTCCCGGCCAGTGGGGCGCCGGCGGGCTGCCCCTTCGAGTACGGAAGCATCCAGGTGATCGGCAAGGCCACCTCGACGGGGCTGCGCCAGGTCGGGCGCGGGCACAGGGCGAAGTACACCGCCTGGGCGGGCCGATGCGTGAAGCAGAACAGCGGCCGACAGACGGAGAGTTTCACCCAGCGGGAGTGGTTCCTGCCCGAGTCGAAGATCGTCGTAGTGGACGTATGGGGCGACCGGAAGCTGCCGGGCCTGCTGAAGAACGCCGCTTGGAACTGACCTGAGAACGGGGAGCGGATCGGGCCTCCTGCTCCCCGCCGGGCCCGCTCTCTCACTCCCCGTTGAGGGCACGTTTCACCCGGTCCAGTCCCCAGGCCGAGGGCGGCCGTCGTGGGAAATCACCAGCACCTGCTCCGGATCGGCATAGGTGTTCGCGTACCTCAAGAGTGAATCCAGAGCACCCGCCCCGGAGTTTTCGATTTCGGATGGGATGGGAAGCGGGATTTCCTCCTGGTAACGATGGAAAAGATCCTGGTCACCCAGATTCTGGAGGGCATAGTTCCTCCAGCCGGGAACGGGATCGTCCGCCCTGGCTTGCAATCCCATGACTGAATACCCCAGTGGAGCAAAGACGCGGTGCAATCCCGCGACAGTGGCGCCGGTACCGAATCCGCACACCAAATAGCGAATTCCTGGCCAATTCACACGGACTTCCCGCAAAAGCTGCGACCCCCATAGCTCCACGCACCTCACCAAAGCCGCGTTGGTGAACTGCCTCGGCCAGAACCAACCCTCCTGCTCGCGCTGAAGGCAAAGCTCGTGCGCCTCCTTGAGGCTCATGATCGTCTGCGCCTCGCCACGGAATCCGCGCCTCATGAGATGGTCGTGACCGGAGGCGTCCGTGATGGCGACGGTCGGCAGTCCTCTTTTTCTCCCGAGCAGATCCAGGGCAAGCGCGGTTGACGAACCGGAGATCTCAACGAATCCTCGGACATCTTTCGGAACCTCTTCAAGGAAGAGCTCGTACGTCAGGTATTTGAGGCTTCCCGATTCGCACACGCCACCCCAGAGCACGGCCGGACCATTCTTGTCGGGTCGGGTGAGGGCGAAAGGTGCATTCATGGCGTTCATGCGGGGACGACCGAGCCTCGGACATAATGGTGGTCAAAGAAATCCACGTACAGGTACTCGGGGTAGGACACCATCTGATCCCGCCCCAGGAGGATGGCACGCATGATCTCGCTCACCATCATCCCGGCTGCGGTGGTGGCTCCGATCACGCATGTGGGAGCGTGCCCGCGCCCGGCGAAGCAGGCATCCCAATGCTTCTGTACGACATAGCCGCCGAGCCTGGGGATGATCTTGGGTAAATCGATGCGCCCATCCGGAAGCATGTAGAGATCCTGGTAAGGAGGTGCTTCGGGCTGGAAAACATGCAAAGCGGCCCCGAAGCCCAGCATCAAGCCGGTCATGATGACGACCTGCTGCTCCCTGCATGCTTGGTGCAGCCATTCCTTTGCCCTGAGGCCGGCGATGTCGATGACTTCCACGACGTAATCCACCGGTTTTCCGTCGAACCCCGAAAGCAAGGAGTCGATATTGCCTTCCGTCACGCCCTCCGCTGCTTTGCGGATTCGCAGCTCCGGGTTGATGTCCTGGCACATTCTCCCGACGACCTCGATCTTTGGCTGACCGACGGTGCTGTCAAAGCTGCCGACCTGGCGATTGGAATTGTGCACTTCGTAAACGTCGAAATCTGCGAGTGTCACCCAACCGAAGCCGAGGCGGGCCAGATCCACCGCGCATTGCCCGCCGGCGCCGCCCACTCCGGCCACGAGGACATGGGTGTCCGCGACCCTCTTCATCGATTCTTCGTCCAGAATTCCCAGGTTACGCTGAAACCTGGGATTGACCTTGGAGCCCTCCACCGGAAACCTCACTTCATTTCTGCATGCAAACGTAATAATTCTCGCCGAAGTAGTCGTCGCCATCCGCGACCAGGGGGCGCGAGAAACCCAGGTGTCGCAGGGTGTCCACCAGCTCGTCCACCTCGAAGAACGTCACCATCTCATTGGGGTCGGTGGTCAGTTTCTGAGCGCAGGTCGAATGATGGGCCAGCGCGGCCTGGAGATCCTCGGTGAAACGCTCTTCCGCCTGCCACTCCGCGATGGAGTGTCGAAGCACCTTCTGCAGGTCGGGCCGGCGTTTCGGACCGGTGGCGATCATCACGCCCCCCGGCTTCAAGTGGGAGAAAACCTCGTGCAGCGCCGATTCGACGTCTTGGACGTAGAAAAGGACGTTGTTGAGCAGGATCGCGTCCGCGTCGGAAACAACCCGGGCGGGAAAGCGCTCCACGCTTCCCTCCATGACCGTCCATCGGTCGCGAGCCTCGCCCGACGCGGCCGCCTTCTTGTCATGAGCCCGTTGAAGCATGGCAGAGTTGTTGTCGAAGCCGATGACCCGGTGACCGCGGTCAATCAGTGCCTGGCTGACCAGGCCGGTTCCACACCCGGCGTCGGTCACGATCCGACGGCCCTCCGTGTCGCGAAGGATCTTGCTGAGCATCCGCTGATAACAGTTCAGCTCGGGGATCATTTGGTCATAACTCTTGGCGAACTCGGTCCAGATGTTCTCGTTCATACCGCTTTCAATTCTCTCGAATCTTTGTTCATGGGCAACGGAGAGGATTCCGCTCGCGGCGAAACAAAACAGTTAACGCGGAGATCGGAACCAACGCTTAAGTGATTTCGGCATACCGATCGGCGGGAGGATCGTCTGCGGGCATGCGGGGGCGCAGCTTCATGATCGCGTGCGGCATCAGGGACAGGGTCTGCGCCCGGCTGCTGTAGGTCAGAAAAAGGGTGTCGTCACGGTGGGCGGGGGGAAACGGGCCGGAATAGCAGAGCACCGTGTTCGCGAAACCATAGGCGTCCACGAGGCTTTGCCTGACCGCGTTCTTCGAGAATACGATTCCCGTGTCCCAGTCGCTTCTGAACAGGTCCAAGGTGAGTATCTTGGCCAGCGGAAGCAGGAGGCCGGGGATTTCCCTTCCCCGCCAGCTCGGATGCACCCAGTGTCCGCCATAGTGCGCCACCCTGCCGGATATGATGGGTGTCTCCGCCGGCAGAACGAGGTCCAGTGACTGTTCCATCCCGAGGGGTGGCGGATCGAACCACAGCCGCATGGAGCTTATGTGACGGCTGAAGTCCGCGGTGTATATCATTCGCACGGCGATGCACGCGACCGTCGATCCGCCGCGGTCCCTGATATCCAACCAGTAGCTGTTCTGGGCGGAGACGGGACTGTGCGCCGGGTCAAAAGTCGGGTTGATGCCGTCGGCGTGAACCGCGGTCCGCATGTGGCGGACCCAACTTGAAATATCCGTATGGTATTCCAGAGTCAGGCCCCGTCGATTCAGCCAGCCTTCGGACTCGTTCAGGAACTCGTTCAATGTGGCGGCGACGGCAGCCGAGTTGCGACCTATCTCAAGAACCTGGCCCACCAAGATTCCAACCTCCGACCGGGGTATGGCTCGACGGACTGCTTGCGCTGGGCAGGTCAACATTCCATGTGCTCCCGCCGGGCTCCGTGACCTGGCGGGGACGGTGAGGTTTCCTTGCCGTGGTCACGTACCGCGGTAAGACCGTCATGAACTTCCTGCGGGTTTCGGCCTGCTCCATGGCCGATGCCCGCGGCGCGCATGTCATCGAATGCCGGGAGACACTGTGACGGTGCCTGTCCGGCACCGCATGGTCTTCCGTCATGGAGCTCGCTGAAACACATTCTTTTCCACGCGGCGAATCCCGGATCTCCCCTGATACGCTTGATGATGATCGTTTCCAGGGCCTGTCTGGTTCTTCGTGCAGGAAGGCCGTCATCGTTCTCTTTCTTGCAATAATTGACTTACCTGCCGCAGTGGCCTGATCTGCATTGGAATTTCGATCGGCTCTGCCGTGGCCTGAAACCGGTCACTTCGCGGCAAGATTGTCCAGCCCTGGTTGAGGAATACTTGGAGTCTTCTTGAGGGAGCTCCGTATGCCCTGGTCATAGGGGGACAGGCGAGGCGGAACCACGGACGGGGTGGGGGTTGTTAGACGTGGCTCCCCTTCATACCGTGAAGATCTGATGGTCTATCCGTACCGGTCGATCTGGCGCGATCCGATCACCTCGGTCCGCACCGAGATCGTGTTCGCCGGATACACCGACTACCTACCGGGACTGCGTTCTCCCTGTTCAACGGCCTGTTCGCGAGAGATTTGGAGCCGGGTGTGGCAACGATGATCGTGTACGAGACGCACTCGATCACGACCGACAACGAGGTCGGAATCGCGACCGGCTGGTTACCGGGAGAGCTGTCGTCGCGAGGCCGTGGGCTGGCTCGGGAGCTTGGTGAACGCCGCCGCCATGATGGCCTGGCCGCGGTGTTCACCTCTGATCTTCGTCGTGCCGTGCAGACCGCGGAGCTCGCTTTCGCGGGCATCGACATTCCGATCTATCAGGATGAACGGCTGCGCGAATGCGACTACGGCGAGTGGAACGGAATGCCCGTGGCGCGGCTGGCCGTCGAAAGATCCCGGCATATCGACGTGCCGTGGCCGGGCGGGCAGAGCTACCGGCAGGTCGTCGAGCACACCCGTGATTTCCTGACGGATCTTGTCGGGCCATGGGACGGCAGGAGGGTGCTGGTGATCGCGCACTCGGCCAACCGATGGGCGCTGGACCATCTGCTCGGCGGGCGGGCACTGGAGGATCTGGTGGACGAGGAGTTCGCCTGGCGGGAGGGCTGGGTCTACGAGTTGCCCGAGAGATGGTGAGGTGAAGCCGCGCCGTGCCTCACGGACTCCGGTCCTTTCGATGATCTTTCGCGTGTTGCTCGGCATCCTCTGGAGACACGCCGAGGGGATCACTGGTGTCATCCCAGGCCGGGATGTCGAGTATCGCGTCCATGCGCCGTAACTCGTCGCGGTGCAGCGCGCTCAGGCGGGTCAGGACCTGTTCCCCCTCCGGTGTCAGCGACACCCGCACCGCCCTGCCGTCACTCGGGTGCGCGCTCCGCTCCACGAGGCCCTGTGCCTGTGCCCGATTGACCAGTTCGACCACGCTGTGGTGGCGTAGCTGGAGGGAGTCGGCGAGCTCTCGTACGGTCGCCCACCCGCGGCCGGGAAACCCCTTCAGCGCCAGCATCAGCTGGTACTGCTGCGGGGTGAGGCCGTTCCTCCGTGCTGTCTCCTCACTGAAACGTAGATGGCGGCGGATCTCAAAACGGAACCGGGCCAATACCTCGAAATCCCGCTTCGTCAGGGGTTCGAGTCCCGCCCCGCCGTCCTCGGCCGCCGCCGCGTCATGACGCGGCGGCTTCCCGGTCTCACGATCCGCCATGTCACAAATATATCGTGATACGACATGTTTGTGCCGCCCTCCTGGAACGTACCTCGTGGCGATCGTCGGCCTGTCGCGGGCAAGTCGCCGAGTTCCAGGTGCGGGCGCGGTGATGCAGGTGATGCAGGTGATGCAGGCGTGATCCCGGTGAGCGGAAGGCTGGATCTGCGCGGCAAAAAGGTGCATATCGGACACTTTGTATCGCGCTACGATAGAAAGGTCCGAACAGGGAGGTAGTGAGGCCGCGCCTGACGGACAGGCACCTCTGGGAGGTGTGTCGTGCCCAGTGACCGTGAACGCGAGGCGGCGCGCGAGATCCAGCGCCGGTTACCGGTCGAGGACCCGGGCTTCGGGGGGTCCTTTGTCGCCGACGCACGGCACCCGCACCGCGCGCCGTCCGGCCTGATCCGGGGGAGTCACCCGATATCGCCCGTACTCGGGGTGACGCTCCAGATGATCCCGCCCGGTGATGAGATCACCGATCGGCGCGGCACCGGGTGCGGCGGCGAGTGTCACCGGCCGCCGCGAGCGGGACCCGCGAATCGGTCATCGGTCCAAGAGGTCTTTGGAACGGCGGGACCCAGGGGAGACGTAGGAGGATGAAATGATCACTACCGTCATCTATGTACTGATCGCGATCATGGTGCTGGGTGCGATATGGCTGAAGTCCGGTGTGCGGATCGTCAAACAGTTCGAGCGGGGCGTCGTCTTCCGGTTCGGACAGGTCCGCCCCGAGCTCCGCGCTCCCGGGCTCGCCCTGATAATGCCGGTCGCCGACCGTCTGCAGAAGGTCAACATGCAGGTCATCACCATGCCGGTGCCCGCCCAGGACGCCATCACCCGGGACAACGTGACGGTTCACGTGGACGCCGTCATCTACTTCCGGGTCGTCGACCCGGTGCGCGTGGTGGTCGGTGTCCAGGACTACGAATCCGCCATTCGCCAGGTCGCGCTGGCCTCGCTGCGGTCGATCATCGGCAAGAGCGAGCTGGACGACCTGCTGTCCAATCGGGAGCGGCTCAACCAGGGCCTGGAGCTGATGATCGACAGCCCGGCTGTGGGCTGGGGCGTGCACATCGACCGCGTCGAGATCAAGGACGTGGTGCTCCCCGAGTCGATGAAGCGGTCCATGTCACGGCAGGCCGAAGCGGAACGTGAGCGGCGCTCCCGCATCATCACCGCCGAGGGCGAGCTGCAGGCCTCGAAGAAGCTGGCCCAGGCCGCCGAGACGATGGCCCTGCACCCCGCCGCACTGCAGCTACGCCTACTCCAGACCGTCGTCGAAGTCGCCGCCGAGAAGAACTCCACCCTGGTGTTGCCCTTCCCGGTCGAACTGCTTCGCTTCCTGGAACGGGCAACACCTCCCGAGTCCGGCCAGGCCGCCGCGCACTCCAGCCCGGCGCTGTCCGGGGGCCTGTCGGCACCGGTCGGCCAGCACCTTCCAGGCACCCGCATCCCCAACCAGGTCGCCCCCAACGCCGCGGAAACCGGCCGGTAGGCCGTACCCGGCTTCGCCACCGGGCGCCGCCCCCGAAGCGCCGGTCATCGGGGGCCGGTGGCCGAGATTCATGACAGGCCGAGAGTGAGGAGGGCTCGAGGCCGTCAGTTCTGGTCGAGGTGGACGGTCTGGGCGATGTAGTCGCGCAGGGCCGTTTCGTTCATCCCATCCAGCGTCTTGATCTTGACGTGCCGGGTCTTCTTGCCGACTCCCTCCAGCAGTCCGTGGGCGTCCTCGAACTCCGCGCCCCGCTCGAAGGCGAAGGTGAGGTGGGTCTTGCTCTGGCTGATGACCGCGAGGTTCCTCGTCGCGCGCCAGGCGGGGGAGCCGTGGGTGAGGCACTCGACGGCGTCCGGGGCGCAGTCGGCCATCAGCTTCCGCAGGGCCGCGACGATCTCCTGATACTTCGGCTGAAGTTTGGTCTCGACGTAGGCGTCGACCTCGGTGCTGCTCATGATCTGCGTCTCCCTTACTGCGCGGTCGAGAAGTTCATGTGGGTGGCCTCCCGGAGGTGGCCGGCGAACCGGTCGTTGAAGGCGAGCCCGGGCTCGGTGAAGAAGCGCCGGGAGATGGCCAGCTCTTTCACGGGCCAGGTCTTTCACGGGCCAGGTCTTTCACGGGGAGGTCGATGAACGGCATCGGAGTCCCCGTTCTCGATTTCGGTACTGGACCGTACAGTACTGATGGGAGACTGGACTGTCCAGTACTAATCTGGAGGCATGGAAGAAGGTACCGGCCGCCTCCGCCGGGAGCACGGCGACGATCCGTGCTCACGCCTGATGGTGATCACTGATCGCGACCCCGCGGATGGATGCCTGCAGTTCGGCCTCCTCCTCGTCGCCGAGCGCCGCCATGGCCGAGGGAAAGGTCGCCGACAGATCCACCATGATGTCGAGGACCACCTCGTCCAGGAGCTCGTCGAGGGCCGACGGTCCCACCTTGGATCGCGCGCCGGCCAGTCGCGGCCCGTTGACCATGGCCCGGGCGACCTGGCGTAGTTCCTCGGGAGTAAGGATCACCTGCGGGTCCCAGGGGCGGCTCTGGTCGAAACGTTGCTCGTCGAACTCCTCGATCTTCAGCTTGACGGTCGGCCTGCGATCGGGAGACAGGGGGGCATCGGGCCGCAGGACGATCCCCTCGGCCAGGTTGTCCGGCACGCTGGGCAGGCCGAGTGCCGGCGGCACCCGGCTGGGGAACCGGACCGGCAGAGCATCGAGCTCCGACCGGGTCCCTCTGCCGAGAATCGGCACAACGTCGAGCTCGGCGTCGGCGGCGATCGAGGCGACGTCCGCGTACGGCAGGAAGACGCCGGGATCTCCGGGATCCCGGTGGCGCAGCACGTCGAAAAGGGCAAAGCGGATTTCCGGGCTGTACCAGACCCCTGTCTGAACCGGAGTGATGCCCGGCATCGGCGAGACGTCGGGGTGGGGGTAGTGGCCTCCGTGCAGCTCGCCGTAGACGCGTACGGCCGCGCCGCCCCGAGCCAGGGCGGCCTTCGCGGCCTTTTCGAGGTGACCGCGCAGAAGTTGCCAGCCGAAGAACGGTTCGTCGTCGCGCAGCCATGCCTTGCGCTTGCCCACGAGCGTGTCCCGGCCGTTGTGGGCGATCACCATTTGAGCTCCGTGCACCTTCTCGGTCGCCACCCAGGGACCGCCGGCAACCGCCCCGCCGAACCGCTCGGTCGTAGGGATCTTGGGGTAGGCCAGATGTCGCATTGGAGCAGTATGACCAGGACGAGTCCAGCGAGCACCCGATATACCGAGCCGAACGGCGGCTCGGGATCGCGGGCGCCGTACGGGATGACGGACGCCGGCCACTTCCGCAGGCGTGACCGCGTAGACCCCCGCCCGCTCCGCCGTACGCGCGGATGACGAGGAACCGGCGGGGGTCGGGTGCGTGTCAGGCGGCCCTCGCCAGGTTCGGCCGGGTGATGCCGAGATGGTCGCGGAGCGTCGTCGTCGCGTACTCGGTCCGGAAGAGCCCGCGTCGCTGCAGGACGGGGATGACCTGGTCGACGAACGCGTCGAGCTGCCGGGTGTGCTGTGGGACGAGGACGTTGAAGCCGTCGGCCGCGCCACCGCGGAACCAGGCCTCCAGCTCGTCGGCGATCTGCTCGGGGGTGCCGACCGGGGTCCAGTGGATGACACCGAGGCTGCGGTACACCGTGTTGGCGAAGCGGCGCAGGCTCACCCCCTCCTCCAGCGCCCACGCCCTGAGCCGCACCAGCCGGGTGACACCGCCCTGGTAGCCCTCGACGGCGGGGAAGTCGTCGACGGGCACCGGACCTTCGGGGTCGGCGGCGCTGAGGTCGAGCCCCAGCTCCTGGCCGAGCCGCGCGATGTTGCCGCCGTCGTCCAGGATCAGTTCCTCGAGCTCGCCGTAGACGCGGCGGGCCTCGGCCTCGGTCGAGCCGACGTAGGGGACGACACCCGGCAGAACGGCGAGATCGGTGGACGGGCGGCCGCCGGCCACGACGCGGGCCTTGAGGTCGTCGTAGAGCAGCGCGCCCGCCGGAATGTCGCTGGAACCGGCGAACACGGCCTCGGCGAACCGCCCGGCGAGCGCCCGCCCGGATTCCGAGGCCCCTGCCTGCACGATGACCGGGCGCCCCTGCGGGCTGCCGGCGATGTCGAGGGCGCCGGCGACGTCGAAGTGGTTCCCGTGATGCTCGACGGGTTCGCCCGCCGCGTCCCACAGGGCGTTCAGCACGGTGATGAACTCTCCGGCCCGCTCGTACCGCAGCTCGTGCTCGGTGTGCCTGTCCCAGCCGAACTGCCGGGCCACGGCGTCACCGGTGGAGGTGACGAGGTTGACCCCGGCCCTGCCGCCGCTCAGCTGGTCGAGCGCCGCGACCTTGCGGGCGACCGCGTAGGGATCGTTGTACGTCGTCGACAACGTCCCGATGAGCCCGATGTGCTCGGTGTGCGGGGCGACGCCGGCGAGCATCGTGAACGGGTCGAGCGGCCAGGCCAGCTCGTTCTGCCCGGACCCGCTCTGGGGGAAGGTCATCATGTCGGCCAAGAACACCGAGTCGAACAGGCCGCGTTCGGCGGCCTGGACGAGCTCGACGTAGTAGTCGAGATCGTGGACGCGGTGCGGAGTGCTGTCGGGGTGCCGCCACGCGGCGGTGTGGAACCCGACGCCGCGCAGGTTCAGGTTGATGCGCATGTGCCGCTGATCGCTCATGGTCAGTCTCTCAGGGTGGGAAGGGCGTAGGTGCCGCGCAGGCCGGGACCGCCGGGCCGGCCGGAGGGAACGGTGGCCGACAGCGCCGCCACGGTCTCGGCGAGCGCGTCGAGATCGGGCCGGCCGCCGACCACCAGGTCGATTCCGTCGATGCCGGACGCAAGAGGTTCGGCTGGGGCGAGGTCGTTCAGCGCCAGTGAGGCGAGCACGACGGGTGTGCGTTCGGCGGTCGCGCGGACCCGGTCCCCGAGCGCGGCCCGGGAGACGAGGGCGACATCGGCGACCGCGCCGGCCAGCTCGACGTCGGCGTCGTCGTCCACCCGCACGAACACCGGTGGGTTGCCGCTCGGAGGCCGGCGCAATGTGCCGGGCCCGGCGACCCGGAAGTGACGGCCCTCGAAGTTCGAGGCGCGGACGCGCTCGCGGTCGATGATCGCTCCCCGCTCGACGTCGACGGTGAACGCGCCCTCCTGCCAGCCGTCCCAGAGTGAGCGGGCCGCGGCCACGAGTTCGATCGCGCGGGCGACGGGGTCGCCCGTCGTGAGGATCGGCGACACGGCTCGCGTTCTGGCGGCCCTGGCGGCATCATACCCGGCGTCGAGCAGCCACCCCACGCGGCCGCGGGTGAAATGGTCGAGCGAGCCGACCAGCCGCGAGGCGCTCAGCGGCTCGGTGAAGCTCGTCGCGACGGTCGTCACGAGACCGATGCCCGAGGTGAACCCGGCCAGTGCGGCGACTGCGGTCGGCGGGTCCCAGCGCCAGGGCCCCGGCTCGCCGGTGCTCGCCGGGTCGGTCAGCACGACCGATCCCGCGCCCGCCGCCTCCAGCCGGCCCACCAGAGCGAAGAGTTCCACCGGTGCCAGAGCCGCCCAGGCCGAGGGCTCCAGCGTGATGTTGAGACGCGCGGTCACGGCCGCACCTCCGCGTCCGGAGCGGGGTGCGGAGCGGGGTAGACCGCGTGCACACCCGCGACGTGCTCGGCGGTCAGGATCGAACGGCTGCCGAACCCCAGCGAGCGGCCCAGCTCGGTGCTGCGGCGCAGCTCCTCCGCGGTGCCGCCGGGCGGGAAGGCAACCTGTACGGGCGGCGGCAGGTGCGCGGCGGCGGCGGCGTACACGAGGTGGCCGCGCGCGTACGCGAGACCTTCGTCGGTGCTGGTGCCGAGCTCGGCGCGGAGGTCACCCTCGCCGAGGCCGATCGACCACACGGTATGGGTGGCGACGGCGAGCTCGGGCAGGCGGTTGACGCCGCGGGCGGTCTCCACCATGACCTGCAGCCCGATGGTCCGCACCAGGTTCCGCCGCACTCGCAGTTCCTCGACGAGGCCGGCGATCCAGCGGATGCGCCCGGTGTCCTCGGACTTCGGCAGCCGGATCGCCGTCAGCCCGGGGCCGACCACCGCCTCCAGGTCCTTCTCCAGGGTGCCGTCGTCACGGGAGGCGTTCACCCGTACGAGCGTGGGGCGTGCGGGGGCCGCCGAGAGGAAGTGTTCGGTGACGGCCCGGGCCTGGTCCTTGGCGGCCTCCGGGGTGAGGTCCTCAAGGTCGAGGACCACCGCGTCGGCCGGTGACCCGTCCGCCTCCCGGACGGCGTCGAGGGTGGCGGGGCTGACGTAGAGATAGCTGCGGAACGGCAACCGGGCCCGATATCGGACCGGTGGATGGGCTGTGGAGGGCATTGTCATCCTTTGCTGCCAAGCGAGATGTCATCCCGCCTGGTAGTAATTCCATATTTTCCTACCAAGATAGTATAGTATCTGGCTGTGACCAGCTCGACAGTTGACAAAGCAGCAGATTCCACGCCTGGCGTGGACGGCCCCATCGCGCTCGACCCGGCCTCGGCCGAGTTCGCGGCGCTGCTCGAACGGATCGCCGAGGGCGCGAGCGACCGCGAGCGCGACCGGGTCAACCCGCACGAACAGATCGCCTGGCTGAAGCAGGCCGGTGTCGGGAGCCTGCGCCTGGGCCCGGCGTACGGCGGGGCGGGTTTCACGCTGCGGCAGCTGCTGGAGGTCGTCATCCGCATCGCACGCGCCGACGCGAACATCGCGCACGCACTGCGCTCGCACTTCCTCGTCACCGAGGGCCGGCTCCACCTCGCGGCCGATCCCTGGCTGCTGGCCGCGGCACGCGGGGAGCTGTTCGGCATCGCGACGGCCGAGGCGACCACCGCCCGCATCGACTCGCGCGACTACCGGACCACGCTGCGCCGTCACGGTGACGGCTGGTTGCTCGACGGCGAGAAGATCTACTCCACCGGCACGATCTTCGCCGACTGGATCCAGGTGCCCGCCTCGACGGAGGACGGTACCGTCCGTTTCGCCTTCGTCCACCACGACGCCGACGGGGTCGAGCATCGGGACGACTGGGACGGCATCGGGCAGCGCCTCACCGGTAGCGGCACCACGATCTTCCGCGGCGTCGCCGTCCCCGACGAGCACACCCTGCCCGCCAAGCTCGGCCTGCCGGAGACGGCGGAGTCGCCCAACTACCGAGGCGCGTTCGCCCAGCTGTACCTGCAGGCGGTGCTCGCCGGGATCGTCGCGGCGAGCGCCGACTCGGTCGCCGAGGTGATCCGGGGACGCAGACGTACGTTCTCCCACGCCTCCGCGACGACCGCCGCCGAGGACCCGCTCATCCAGCACATCGCCGGGCAGATCGACAGCTTCGCGTTCGCGGCGCGCGCGACCGTCCTGCTCGCGGCCGACACCCTCGACGCCGCCGCGGCCAGTACCGGTGGCGACGGGCGGTCGGACGCCGACCTGGTCCACGACGCGGCGCTCGACGTCGCGCGTACCAAGCCCGTCGTGGAGGGGCTGGCGCAGCGCGCCGCGACCCTGCTCTTCGAGGCGGGGGGCGCCTCGACGGCAACGGTGCGGCAGAACCTCGACCGGCACTGGCGTAACGCCCGCACCGTGTCGTCCCACAATCCCACCGTGTTCAAGACCCGTGCCGTCGGTGACCACCTCGTCAACGGCACCCGCCTGCCCGGCAACGGCTTCTTCTAGATCAACGCATCACGCACCACACCAGGAAAGCAGGACCAGCGTGCCATCCCTCCCCAGACGTCTCGCGCTCGCGAGCGCGGTCATCCTCACCGCGACCACGGCACTGAGCGCATGCGGTGACTCCGACGCGAGCGTCGCCTCCGGCGGCACGCCGCGGTCCGGAGGCGACGCCACCTTCGCGATCGCCGCCTACCCCACCTCGCTCGACGTCTCGCTGCTCGGCGGCCGGGGCAACGTGGCGGGCGCGCAGATCGTCGACACGCTCACCGAGAGCGACCCGAAGACCAACGAGGTGAAGCCGCGGCTGGCCAAGAGCTGGACGGTCAGCGAGGACGCGAAGAAGTTCACCTTCACGCTGCGCGAAGGTGTGACGTTCAGCGACGGGACGGCGTTCGACGCCCAGAACGTCAAGGACAACCTCGACACGCTGGCCGGACTCAACACCGAGGCGAAGACCGACACGCTGGTGCGCAGCGCGCTCGCCGGCTACCAGGGCTCGAAGGTCATCAACGCCGGCACCGTCGAGGTCGGTTTCTCCTCGCCTGAGCTCGGTTTCCTGCGCAACCTCAGCGACCCCTACCTCGGCCTGCTCTCCAGCTCGACGCTCAAGGCGACGCCGGAGGAGCGCGCGGCGGGCAAGCTCGTCGGTACCGGCCCGTTCGTGCTTGGCACGGTCAAGCGCAACGAGTCGATCCAGCTCGTGGCCCGCAAGGACTACAACTGGGCGCCGGAGGGCACCAGCACGCACCAGGGCCGCGCCTACCTCGACTCGGTCACCTTCACGGTCGTGCCCGAGTCCGGCGTCCGCGGCGGGCTGCTGGCCAGCAAGCAGGCCGACCTCGTCGACGATGTCTCCAAGGACGACGAGGCCACGGTGACCTCGTCGGGCGGCGGCATCGCCCACGCCGGCACGCCGGGTCTCGTCTCCGGCCTGCGGCAGAACCCCTACAGCACCTTCGGTTCGGACAAGGTGGTGCGCCAGGCGATCAGCAAGGCCATCGACCGCGCGCAGGTGCGCAGCACCCTGCTCTCGGAGAGCAGCTCGAAGGCCGTGACGAGCGCCATCGGGGCGACGACGCCGCTCTGGGCCGACCTGTCGTCGCAGCTGGGGTACGACCCGGAGGGGGCCAGGAAGCTCCTTGAGGACGCGGGCTGGAAGACCGGCGGCGACGGCGTCCGGCAGAAGGACGGCACCCGGCTGGACGTGAAGCTCTCCTACACCCCGAACTCCCTGGTCGCCACCAAGTCCGACCTGGAACTCGTCCAGGACCAGCTGAAGCGGGTCGGGATCGCCGTCACGCTCGTCCCCATGACGAGCGCGGAGTTCTCGCAGTCGATACTCGAGATCAAGCAGCGCGGCAAGGACGCCCAGTACGACTTCCTGTCCGGCAGCGGCCCGAGCAAGGACCCGTCGTTCCTCGTCGGGCTCTTCCGCTCCTCGAACCCGGCGCTCGGCGGCGCCGACCAGCCCGAGCTGGAGAGCGCGGCCGACAAACTCGCGGCCTCCGCCACCGAGGACGAGCGCGCCGCCGCGGCCAAGGACCTGCAGCGGCTGCTCATCACCGACGGCTACTGGATCCCGATCAAGGAGCTCTCGAAGGTCGTCGGCGTCGGCCCCGAGGTGAAGGGGTTCCGCCTCGACGCCTACGCGCTGCCCGTCCTCTACGACACCTGGCTCGACCGGTGACCCCTCCTCGCCTCCGAGTAGTCCGGGAACCGTGATGAGAAACCCGGTGTGGTACATCACCGGCAGGCTGGCCCAGGGCGTCGTGGTGATCTGGGCCGCCTTCACGATCACCTTCGTCATCCTCTACCTGCTGCCGTCCGACCCGGTCTCGATCATGCTCAACCAGGGCGGTGACTCGGCCGGGGTGAGCGAGGAGGCGCGCCGGCGGCTGCGCGCGGAGTACGGCCTCGACCAGCCCGTCGTGGTGCAGTACGGCGAGGCATTGTGGCGGGCCCTGCACGGCGACTTCGGGCACTCCATCACCCTCGGCGACTCCGTCATCGGGCTCATCCTCGACGCGCTCCCGCAGACCATCCTGCTCGCCGCCGTCGCGAGCGTCATCGCCGTCGCCGGCGGCGCCGGGGTGGCGGTGACGGCGAGCGCGACGAGGTGGCGGTCGCTGCGGCGGGTGCTGACGAACCTGCCGTCGGTCTCGGTGGCCATGCCCACCTTCTGGGTGGGCATGGTGCTCATCCAGATCTTCTCGTTCCGGCTGCGGCTGTTCCCGGCCCTCGGCAACGGCGGGTTCTCCTCGCTGGTGCTGCCCGCGATCACCCTCGCCATCCCGACCGGAGCCGTCGTGGCGCAGGTGCTGTACAACAACCTGAGCGGCACCCTGCGCCAGGCGTTCGTCGAGGTGCTGCGCGCCAAGGGCCTGAGCGAGCGGCGCATCCTGCTCGGTCACGCCCTGCGCGTCGCCGTCATCCCGGCGCTCACCCTGGTCGGCATGAACATCGCGGCGATGCTGGCCGGGGCGATCGTGGTCGAGACCGTCTTCTCCCGCTCCGGCCTGGGGCGGCTCACCGAGTCGGCGGTCACCGCGCAGGACATCCCGCTCGTACAGGGCGTGGTGGTGGTCAGCGCGGTGATCTTCGTCCTGGTCAACCTTGTCGTCGACCTGCTCTATCCCCTCGTCGACCCGCGTATCAGCCATCGCGTGACGGCTACGAGCTGAAGGACCCTCCGTGACATCCCAGATCGATACGCTTCCCGACGTGGCCGCGGAGCGGGTCGGCGCCGTCCGGCCGCGCCGCCGGCGCTTCGGCGCCGGGTTCTGGATCGCAGCCGCCGTCATCACGCTCTTCGTGTGCTGGGCGCTGTTCCCGTCCGTCTTCACCGGTCACGACCCGATCGCGAGCGCCCCTGCCCAGCGGCTCCAGGGCCCCGGCGCCGCCCACCCGTTCGGCACCGACCAACTGGGCCGGGACATGTACGCCCGGGTGGTCCACGGTGCCGGCGCCTCGATCCGGGCCACCGTCGTCGCCGTCCTCGTGGGGATGACGGCGGGCACCTTCATCGGGCTGGTCTCGGGCTTCGTCGGGGGGTGGCTCGACGCGGTGCTCATGCGCGTGATCGACGTCCTGCTGTCGATCCCCGGGCTGCTCATCTCGCTCACGGTGGTGACCGCGCTCGGGTTCGGCGTCGTGAAGGTGGCGCTGGCCGTCGGTGTCGCGGCCATCGCCGGTTTCGCGCGCGTCATGCGCTCGGAGGTGCTGCGGGTGCGGACGTCGGCGTTCGTCGACGCCGCCGTCGCCTGTGGCGTCCGGCGGCGCACCATCGCGTCGCGTACCCTCCTGCCGCACGCGATCGGGTCGGTCCTCGTGCTGGCGGCGCTGGAGTTCGGGACGGCGATCCTGGCCGTGTCCGCGCTGTCGTTTCTCGGCTTCGGGGCGGTACCGCCGAATCCCGAGTGGGGGCTGCTCGTCGCCGACGGGCGCACCTACCTGGCCGGCGCCTGGTGGCTCACCACGATCCCCGGGATCGTCATCGCGCTGGCCGTCGCCTCCACCAACGTCATCAGCCGCACACTCAAGGAACGCAGCGAGGTCTTCGGATGAGCCGCCCCCTGTTGTCCGTGCGCCGGTTGGAGGTCGGCTACCGGCTGACCGACGGCGGCACCGTCGAGGCGTTGCGCGGCGTCGATCTGGACGTGCTGGAGGGCGAGATCGTCGCGGTGGTCGGCGAGTCCGGCTCCGGCAAGTCCACGCTGGCGCGTGCCGTCCTGCGGATGCTGAGCGACAACGCGTCCGTGACCGCGCACTCGATGACGTTCACGCCGAACGGCGAGAGCGTCGAGCTGACCGAGATCGAGGAGGGGGAGCTGCGGGCTCTGCGGGGCCGCGACATCGGATGGGTGCCGCAGGACCCGGGTGTCTCGCTGGACCCGGTGCGCCGCATCGGCGACCAGATCGCCGAGGTGCTCACCGTCCACCGCCTCGTGGACCGGCGAGGTGCCCGGCGGCGTGCCGTCGAGGTGCTGGAGAGCGTCGGCATCGACAACCCGGGAGAGCGCGCCCGCCAGTACCCGCACCAGCTCTCCGGCGGGCAACGCCAGCGGGTGCTCATCGGCATCGCCATCGCCGCCCGGCCCCGCCTGATCATCGCCGACGAGCCGACGAGCGCACTCGACGTGACGACGCAGCGGACGATCATGGACCTGCTCGTCTCGGTGGCGGCCCGCGAGGGCAGCTCGGTGCTGCTCATCACGCACGACCTCGCGCTGGCCGCCGAGCGAGCCGACCGGGTGGTCGTCGTCCAGCACGGCGAGATCGTCGAGACCGGGCCGGCGTCGCAGGTCTTCGGCGCGCCCGGGCACGACTACACCGCCGAGCTCGTCCGCGTCGCACCGACGCTGGAGGGAGCGCGCCTGCGGGCCGTACGCGGCGGTGGCGAACCTGTGGTTCGCGCCGAGAACCTCGTGAGGACGTTCGCGTCGCGCGGGTTCGGACGCCGGTCGGGCGCACGCCGGGCGGTCGACGACGTCACGCTGAGCGTCGCCCGCGGGACGACGCTCGGGATCGTCGGCGAGTCCGGCTCCGGCAAGAGCACGACCGCGCGGATGCTGCTCCGGCTTGAGCGACCGGACTCCGGCTCGGTGGAGCTGGCCGGGCGCGACGTCACCCGGCTGCGGGGCGAGGAACTGCGCCAGGTACGGCGGCGCATCCAGCTCGTGCAGCAGGACCCCTACTCCTCGCTCGACCCGCGCCGCACGGTCGGTGACAACATCGCGACCTCGCTCGACGCGTTCGGCATCGGCACGCCGGCCGAGCGACGTGCCCGCGTCGCCGCGCTGATCGCCGACGTCGCGCTGCCGGTGGACGTCATCGACCGCAGACCCCGGGAGCTGTCCGGTGGCCAGCGCCAGCGGGTCGCCATCGCGCGTGCCCTGGCGGTCGGCCCCGAGATCGTCGTGCTGGACGAGCCGGTCTCCGCGCTGGACGTGTCGGTGCAGGACCAGGTGCTGCGGTTGCTCCTGCGGCTGCAGGAGGAACACGACCTCACCTACCTGTTCATCTCCCACAACCTCGCCGTGGTGCGCCAGTTCTGCGACGAGGTGGTGGTCATGCAGGCAGGCCGCGTCGTGGAGGCGGGGCCCGCGGACACGATCCTCGAACGCGCACGACACCCGTACACCAAGGCACTCGTGAGCGCGGTGCCCCGGCCCAGGGGGCTCGTCTAGAGCCTGCCGGCGGGAGGTGACACGCCTCGCTCGATTTCGTCGGGTCCGCCGGAGGCCGTCCGGTCGCCGGTGAGGAAACCTGTTTCCCGCCCGGGGAGGTTTCAGTATGCTCGCCACGAATCACACGCTGCCGCGACATCGCGGTGTGTGCCTTGACGAGTGAGGGGAGCCGGCCGTGCGTCACAGCACCGCTGTTGTCATTCCCCGGTCACGGTATGAGGTGATCCTGGTGTCTTCGTTGGTGTCCGGTGCCGGCCGCGCCCCGGAGGCTCCCGCAGC
>NZ_JBEXUE010000032.1:0-37712 GCF_040614275.1 Streptosporangium sp. NPDC006013 | reverse complement strand
GTCGTCGGACGAGGTGGACTACTTCGCTCCTCGGCCGTCGCGGTGACCGCGTCGAACTGGCCGGCGATCAACTCGGCCGCGCGCCGGGGCAGGTCCGCCGCCGACGGTGCCATAGTCGTCAGCGCGCGCGCCGACCGGCCGACCGGCACCAGCGGCACGTCGACACCGGCCAACCGCTGCGCGAAGTCCTCGTCCGGCGGCGCGCACACCCGCACCTCCACGCCGAGTTCCCGCAACCGCACCGCGAGTCCCACCAGCGGTTCGACGTCCCCGCGTGACCCATACGTCGACAACAACACTCGCATTTCGTGTCCCCCGTTTTCGCAGGTTCCGGCCTCGGCCGACGATTCTGCGACACGACCCGGGTCTTGTGGCAAGCCCCCCGGTGCGCTATACGTTGAGAGTGGAAAGGAGTGGGTACTCCCCTTTCCCCTCATCGTCCGCTGTGGACGGACGACCTCCTCGCGAAGCGGCGGCGCGCCGCGTACGCCGGTACCGTCGGCTCAGGAGGATCTCCCATGGGCCTACGGACGCAGCCGCGGAACGAGAAGTTCCTCACCTTCTTTACGCAACCAGGCCGAGGCCGAGATGGGTGTCCATGTCGATCACCGCAGCTCTGCGGCACCTGATCGGCTGCCTCCACCACTGCCTTGAAGCGCGCCGAACCTACGACGAGTCCGTCGCCTTTCCACAACGTGCTCGGATGTCTGGGGACACGTTCGGGAGCGGATCCCGGTGGGACGGCCTCGCCGGAGGCGGTCAGAGCCGTTCGATGATCGTCACGTTGGCCTGGCCGCCGCCCTCGCACATCGTCTGCAGCCCGTACCGGCCGCCGGTCCGCTCCAGTTCGTGCAGGAGCGAGGTCATCAGCCGGGCGCCGGTCGCGCCGAGCGGGTGGCCGAGGGCGATGGCACCTCCGTTGGGGTTGACCCGGCCGGGGTCGGCGCCGGTCTCCTTCAGCCAGGCCAGCACGACGGGGGCGAACGCCTCGTTGATCTCGACGGCGTCGATGTCGCCGATCGTCATACCCGCCCTGCGCAGGGCGTACGCGGTGGCGGGGATCGGCGCGGAGAGCATCATGACGGGGTCGTCGCCGCGGGCGGAGATGTGGTGGATCCGGGCGCGCGGGGTCAGTCCGTGGGCCTTGACCGCCCGCTCGGAGGCGACGAGAAGCGCGGCCGCGCCGTCGGAGATCTGCGAGGAGAGCGCGGCGGTGAGCCTGCCCCCCTCGACCAGGGTCCTGAGTCCGGCCATCCGCTCCAGGCTGGTGTCACGGCGCGGGCCCTCGTCGGTGGAGACGCCCTCGTAGGGGACGATCTCGGCGGCGAAGCGGCCCTCGTCGATCGCGCTGAGCGCCCGCCGGTGGGACTGGTACGCGAACTCCTCCATCTCAAGTCGCGATATATCCCATTTTTCGGCGATCATTTCGGCGCCCCGGAACTGGGACACCTCCTGTCCGCCGTACCGGGCCTGCCAGCCCTTGGAGCCCGCGAACGGGCTGTCGAAGCCGAGCGCCTGCCCGGCGGTCATGGCATAGCCGATCGGGACCCGGCTCATGTTCTGCACGCCACCGGCGACGATCAGGTCGGCGGTGCCCGACAGTACCGCCTGGGCGGCGAAGTGGAGTGCCTGCTGGGAGGAGCCGCACTGGCGGTCGACGGTGACGCCGGGCACCCCCTCGGGCAGCCCGGCGGCCAACCAGCAGGTACGGGCGATGTCGCCGGCCTGCGGGCCGACGGTGTCGACGCACCCGAACACGACGTCGTCCACGGCCTCGGGATCCACTCCGGTGCGCCCGACAAGCTCGCGGATGGCGTGGGCGCCCAGGTCGGCGGGGTGCGCGTCGGCGAGACCGCCGTTCCTGCGGCCCACCGGGGTACGGACCGCGCCGACGATGTATGCCTCGGTCATTGTCTGAATCCCTTCGGTCTTCACCTGGTGACAAGCGTAGCAAGCGCTTGGTTAAAAACAGAAGCCACGATGAGCTGGCGCGTTTCGGTGAACAAGCGATTGCGCAAGGGTTCATAATGGGAATGTGAACACGCGAAAGAACTCCGGCGGCGCGACCACGACCCCGGTCAAGCGCCAGGGTGGGGCCAAGCGCACGGCCGCATCCGGCCCGGCGTCAGAGCGCCGCGATCATCTCGTCAAACTCGCCGCCGAGCTCTTCGCCCGCAAGGGCTTCCAGGCGACCACCGTCCGGGAGATCGCCGAAGAGGCCGGCATCCTCTCCGGAAGCCTCTACCACCACTTCGACTCCAAGGAGACGATCGTCGACGAGGTGCTGACCACCTTCCTCGACGACCTCGTCGGCCGCTACCGCGCCGCCCTGGAACAGGACGGTGACTCCCGCACGATCCTCTCAGAGATGGTGCGCATCGGGTTCAGCACTCTGGAGCCCCACCGCGCGGCGATCACCGTCATGCAGAACGACTGGAACTACCTGCGCTCACTCCCCGGTGACCGATTCGACTACCTGGTCAAGGCCGAGGACGAGGTCGAGCGGATGTGGGTCGGGCAGATCAAGCTCGGCCAGGCCGCCGGCCTGTTCCGCGCCGACGTCGATCCCAAGCTCACCTACCGCATGATCCGCGACACCATCTGGGTGGCGGTGCGCTGGTTCCGTCCGGGAGGGCGCCTCAACACCGCGGGTCTCGCCGAGCACTACATCACCGTCCTGTTCGACGGCCTGGCGACCGGCGAGCGGAGCAGCCAGCAGGCTTGACACCCGTGAGCGGAACCCCGCGCGGAGAGCGACGCGGCCTGTGAGAATCAAGCCGTCCGCGAAGCGAACGGGAAGTGGTGGGCGAGCGTGGAGATACTGCAGAAGGCCGTGCGCATGGCACTCACCGAGGTGGCCGACCCCGCCAAGGCCCCGGTCATGCGGGCCTACATGAAGTCGGAGATGCCCTTCCTCGGGGTGCAGGCCGCACCGCGCCGCGCGGCGTTGAAGCGGGTGTTCACCGAGTACTACGTGGAGACGGCGCCCGCGTGGCGGGAGGCGACGCTGGCCCTGTGGCACGGGGCCGAGTACCGCGAGGAGCGCTACGCGGCGATCGAGCTGACCGGCTTCCGCCTCTACCGGGGCTTCCAGACGCTCGACGCGCTGCCGATGTACGAGGAGATGATCGTCACCGGAGCCTGGTGGGACTACGTCGACGACCTCGCCGTCCACCGCGTCGGCGGCCTGCTCGCGGCCTTCCCCGACACCATGCGCCCCCTCATGCTGCGCTGGGCCCGCGGCACCGACCTGTGGAAGCGCCGGACGGCCATCCTCTCCCAGAACCGCTTCAAGGCCGCCACCGACACCGGCCTGCTGTACGCCTGCATCGAGCCGAGCCTGTCGGACAACGACTTCTTCGCCCGCAAGGCGATCGGCTGGGCCCTGCGCGAGTACGCCAAGACCAACCCCGACGAGGTCGTCCGCTACGTCGACCACACCGGCATCAGCGGCCTGAGCCGCCGCGAGGCCCTGAAGAACCTCCCGGCGCGGCGTTCCGGGTGATCGCGCTCCGCATCTCCCTCCAGGACCTCCGCTGTCGCGGATAGCCGACGATGTCTCTCGGTATTCGAGAGCGTCAACGACGCCGACCGGGAATGTCGAGGCGGAGTGCCCCGGCGGGGCGGGGCCGCCGGGGCCTGGCGAGGTCAGCTGATCTTGAAGGAGTCGCCGTAGACCTTCCAGGACAGCGGGGTGTTGAGGTCGAGGTTGCCCTTGTTGAGGAAGACCCGCTGGGCGGTGTCGACGCGGCTGGTGTCCTCGTGAGCCTCCTCGGCCTTCATGGCGACCTTGCGGGCGTCAAGGAAGGCGTGCAGGTACTTCGTCTCGTCGCCGCCCTGCGCGGGGGGCTTCGCCTTCTTCAGGGCGTTCTTGCGGATCGCGCTGAAGCTCTGCGAGCCGGCGCCGTCGCCGTGCATGACGATGGCGTCGTAGTAGGCGAACTGGCCGAGGGCGCGCAGGCCGTCCTTCTTCGCCTGGCTGACCGCGGGGTTGAAGTAGACCCGGTCACGCTCGTCGTGCTGGGCCTGCTGGAAGGCCGTGTCCTTGGCGGCGGTCTTCCAGTCCTTGGTGTAGTTCGGGTCGAGGCCCTTGTGGGAGGCGGTGCCGTCGACCTTGCGCAGGGCGGGGAGATACCTGGCGAGCACGTTCCCCGGCTTGCGCCGGGTGTAGAGCTCGACAAGGTCGAGCATGTCGCCGGTTCCGGAGCAGAAGCCGATGATCCCTGCGGTGTAACCGCGGCCGTCGCCGATGTCCTCGATGTACTTGTACTGCGCCTTCCAGTCCAGCGAGGAGTTCTCGGCGCTGGACACCAGTTGCATGGCGATGTCCTTCTTGCGCGGGTCGTTGAGGTCGACCGCCGCGGAGTCGGCGACCAGCCCGGCGGGCGCGGCGGTGGGCGAGAGCGTGGCCGCGTGCCCGACGCCGGCGGGGGCGATCAGGGCCGGGACCGCGATCGCGGCCGAGGCCAGCAGGAGGCGCGGGGTGCGGCGGCCGAGGCGGGAGTTCGATGAGACGGACACGTGTCTCTCCAAGGGGATGGTGGAGGAACGATCTCTCCGATGACGGGACGCGGGCGGGGAGTATCTCGCTCGTTAGGAAACTTTCCTAACGAACCTAACCGCCAACAAGCCCCGCCAGTCAACCCGTTCGCACGAATCGAACCTCAAGGCGGCCTGATGAAAGCCTCAAAAGGCTCAAGCGGCCTACTTGAGCGCGCCCGCGGTGAGGCCCTTCTGGATCTGGCTCTGGAAGAGCGTGTAGACGATCATCATCGGCAGGATGGCCATGCTCAGCGCGGCGAACAGGGCCGACCAGTCGGCGTCGTAGCCGGCCGCCGTGGAGATGTCGGCGATGCCCTGGGTGAGCACCCATTTGTCCCTGTCCGAGGTGAGCAGCACCAGGGGCAGCTGGTACTGGTTCCACTGGCCGAGCACGTTGAAGATGGTCACGCTGATGATGCCCGGCTTGGCCATCGGGAGCATGATCCGGAAGAAGACCCGGGCGTGCGAGGCCCCGTCCACGAAGGCCGCCTCGGCCACCGCGCCCGGCAGCGTCCTGAAGAACGCGGCGAGGAAGAAGACCGTGAAGGGCAGCGAGTAGGCGATGTAGACCAGCACCAGCCCGCCGTGCGTGTTCAGGCCGATGAACCGGCCGATCACCGGAACCGTCCCCATGTTCTGCACGACGAAGAACAGCGGGGTCAGCGCCAGGTAGACCGGGAAGGCCAGGCCGGAGACGAACAGCAGATAGATCGCCCGGTTGCCGCGGAAGCGGTAGCGAGCCAGCACGTACGCGGCCATCGAGCCGAACAGCATCGTGCCGAAGGTGCCGAAGGCCACCACCACGATGCTGTTGATCATGTACTGGCCGATGTGCGCCTGCTCCCAGGCACGAGCCCAGTTGTCGAAGCGGAGGGAGGCCGGCAGCGACCAGGCGTCGCCGAAGATCTCATCCTCGCTCTTCACCGAGGCGAGGAAGGTCCACACGATCGGCACGACGACCAGGACCGTCCAGACCAGCAGTGCGACGTGCGTCAGGGCCGACAGGGGGCCGAGCCGCCTCCTGCGCTCCTCGCGGGCCCAGGCCCGGCTCCGGGGAATCACGGCGTCCGCCACTAGAACTCGATCCGTTCACGTCGCGACAGGCGCAGGGCCAGTGTCGCGAACCCGATGGTGAAGAAGAACAGCACCACGCCCATCGCGGAGGCGTAGCCGAACTTGAAGTACTGGAAGGCGGTGCGGTAGATCTCCGCCGCCATCACGGTCGTGGAGTGGTCGGGCCCGCCGTGTTCCGCCGTCATCACCCACACGATGGCGAAGACGTCCAGCGCGGCGATGCCGAGGTAGACCCAGCCGACCTGGATCGTGTCCCAGAGCAGCGGCAGCGTGACCCGCAGGAACAGCTGTACCCTTCCCGCGCCGTCGATCGCCGCCGCCTCGAACAGGTCGCGGGGGATGGAGGAGATGCCGGCGGAGAAGAGCACGACGTAGAAGCCGACGGCCTGCCAGACCAGCACGGCGAGAATCGACCAGAACGCGACCCTGGTGTCCGACAGGAAGCCGATCGGCTCGAACCCCAGGGCGATGAGCGGCGCGTTGAGCATCCCGCTGCGGTCGGGCCTGAAGACCTGCTGGAACAGTACGGCGACCACGGCGACGGCCAGCACCTGGGGGAAGAAGAACACCACCCGGTAGAACTTCGACCCCCAGATGCCCCCGGTGCCGCCCCGCCCGCCCGCGTTGAGCAGGAAGGCGAAGAAGAGCGCGATCCCCAGGGTCAGGATCGGCATCAGGACCAGCAGGATGAGGTTGTGACTGACGGCCTTCCAGAACACGTTGTCGGCCAGGAGTCGCTGGAAGTTCTCCAGGCCCACCAGCCGCGGGCTCGCGTTCACCCCGCGCCAGTCGGTGAACGCGATGTAGAAGGCCTGCGCGTAGGGCGCGATCACGTAGATCACGTAGAGGGCCACCGGGATCACCAGGAATCCCGCGACGAACCGTGTCCTGCCGTGGTTCATGAGCGACTCGCCGTTCGGTGATCGGCCCGTCGCCGGGCGGGCCGGTGAACCGTGGACCTCAACGCGATCTCCTGCCTAGGGGTGGTCGGCACTGGCGTCCCCAGTTACCGAACGGGGGCGGACGTCAACGGTTGAACTTCTTCACCGAGGTGTCCTTCTTGATCGCGTCGGACTTCCGCTGCGCGCGGTCCGCCCACGCGTCGACGGTCAGCTTGCCGGCCATGAGCTGCCCGGTCGCGGCGGCCACCTCGTCGTGCAGCTCGACGTACCACTTGCGGAACAGGAACCAGACGGCGTTGTCGCCGGCCGTGTTCAGCGCGGCCGAGGCGCTCTTGAGACCGGGCTTGAGCGTCTTGCCCTCCCCCGCGCCCTTGACGACGGTGAGCGTGGAGACCAGCTCCATGAACTTGCCCGCGCCCTCCTTGGAGAGCATGGCGCGCATGTACTCCAGACCCGCGTTGGGGTTGGCCGACTTCGCCGAGACGACGTACTCCTCGCCGGGCCGGGCGTGCAGGGTGCCGTAAGGCAGGGCGTCCGAGGAGCCGAAGTCGGGCAGCGTGAACATCGCGTAGCCGAAGTCGGCCGGGGTGGAGTCCTTCTGCTCGTTCTCCAGCCAGGATCCGCAGGGCAACATGGCGACCTGGCCCTTGTTGTGCGCCGTCTGGGTCTGCACGTGGTCGAGCCCCGCGGTGCCCTGGAGCAGGTACTTCGACCCGACCTCGGCGAAGGCCGCCGCGGCCTGCTTGACCGGCTCGGCCTTCCAGGCGCCGTCCTCGAGGTTGTCGATGTTCTTCAGCACGTCCTTGCCGCCGATCTTCGCGGCGAGCGTGAGGATGGTCTCGTAGATGTAGAAGGGGTGCTTGCCGGCGTAGGTGAAGGGCGCGATCTTGCCCGCCTTCTTGATGGTCTCGCACAGGGCCAGGAAGTCGGCCCAGGTCTTGGGGATCTGCCAGCCCTCGGCCTCGAAGAGCTTCTGCGAGTACCAGATGCCCCAGACGGTGGTGGCGTAGTTGAGGACGTAGGGCTTGCCGTCGTAGCTGCCCAGCTCGATCGCGTTCGGGTCGATCGTGTCGCGCACCTTGACCGCGGGGTCGTCCCAGCTGGGCGCGTCGTACAGCGGCGTGAGGTCGGCGAGCTGACCGTCCTGGACCAGGGCGCCGAAGTCCATCGCGTTGGCGCCGGAGTTGTTGATGAACTCCGGCGGGTTCCCGCCGGCGAAGCGCGGCTGGAGGGTCTTGGCGATCTCCTTGGTCGCGTTGTGCTTGATCTCCAGTTTGGGGTGCCTGGCCTGAAGCAGCTTCTCGTGAACGTCCTTGGCGTAGGTGTCGCCGAAACCGCCGTCGAAGATCCAGATCTCCAGGGGCCTGTCCTCGGCGAAGCCGAGCGGGTTGGCCGCGCTGGTGACCCCGGCGGCGGGTGCCGAGGACGCGGCGCCGCCGTTGCCCGCGGGGGTGGCGCACGCGGACAGGGCGGGCAGGGCGAGGCCGGCCAGGGCCGCGCTGCGCAGGAGCTCGCGCCTGGATAGCTGGGTCATGCTTCCTCCTGGGGGTGGCCTGGAAGTGACAGGCAGTGGTCAGGCACCTCGCCGGATCCTTCCGGCGTAGCGGTTCTCGAGAACACGGTTGTGCTCGTCTCCGCCGGTCACATTGGCGGAGCGGTAGATCGGCGGAGTGTGGCCCGCCTCGATCAGCGTGCGCACCACCTCGGCCACGACCATCTGGGCCAGCAGCGCCGAGGTGATCGTGGAGACCGCCCCGAACGTGCCGCCGTCCGGGAGCGGGAGTACCGCGTCGCCGTACGGGGCGCGGTTGTCGAGCACCACGTCGGCGAGGTCGAGCAGCTTGCGGCCCGAGGGGTGGCGTGAGGTCATCGCGGTGCTGTGCCGCACGGAGGTCAGGGCGATCAGGCCGTGCCCCTGCTCCTTGACGATCGAGGCCAGCTCGACCACCGAGCCGTTCACCCCGGAGCTGGAGATCAGCACGAACACGTCCTGCGGCCGGACGGGCGCCAGGTCGTAGATCCGCCGGGCGACCGACGGATCGCGCTCCAGCTCGCCGGGGGCTCCGAGGAGGGTGCCGACCGGGGCGTCCCCGTACAGGACGACGTCACGCAGGGCCAGACGGTTGCTGGGCACCAGGCCGCCCGCGCGCCCGGCGATCTCCATGGCGATCGCCTCGGAGTGCCCGGAGCCGAAGGCCTGGATCACGCCGCCGTCGAGCAGGGAGGTCACCGTCAACGCGGCCGCGTCCCGTACCGCGGCCTCCTGGGTCCGGGAGACCTCGTCCACCAGGGCCTTCACCTCATGGACGTACTCGACGGCCCCGATATTGATGTCCACACTCAGTTCCTCTCCACGCGGTGGCTCTCAAGGGCCCGGATCGTCAGCTCGAACGCCTCGTTGGTCTGCTCGTAGGTGCGCTGCGCGACCGCGACGTAGACGGTGTCGAGGACGAAGAGCTGGGAGTGGACCGCGGCCAGGCCACCCAGCCGGAAGGTGGTCTCGCGGCTGGCGGTGGTCAGTACCAGCTCCGACAACTCCGCCAGCGGGGAACGGGCGAAGGAGGTGACCGCGACGGTCAGCGCGCCCCGGTCTCCGGCCTCGCCGAGTGACTCCAGCACCTCGCGGGTGCGGCCCTGGTGGGAGATGCCGATGGCGACGTCGCCCTCGCCGAGCAGCGCCGCGTCGGCGAGCGCCTCGTGCGCGTCGGCGTGGCTCCAGCAGGGGACCCGGATGCGGCGCAACCGCCCGCCCATCATCCCGGCCACCGCCCCGCTGGTGGAGACCCCGAAGATGAGGACGCGGCGGGCCGCGACGATGGCCTCGGCGACCTTGGCGACGGTGCCCGCGTCGAGTTGGGCCGCGGTCTCCTGGATGAGCCGCGAGTCGGCGGCGGCCATCACGCCGATCGCCGCGTCGAGCGGGTCGGTGGGGCCGATCTCGTGGCCCACCCCCATGTCCCAGTTGGCCTGCGCCGCGCGGCCGGTCTCGGTGGCCAGCGCGACCCGTAGCCCGGCGTATCCCGCGAAACCGAACACCCTGCAGAAACGGGTGACCGTGGCGGGCGAGCTGCCGCTCCGCTCGGCCAGCGTGATGATCGTGGATCGCGCAGCCTCCGCGGGGTCGGCCAGGATCGCCTCACCCACCCGGCGCAGCGCCTCCGGCAGCGCGGGCGTCTCGGTCTGGATGCGTCCGAGCGCACCTGCGGCCACAAGCATTCCTTTCATCAAAAATCATCTGGGTGAAAATTATTCTCAACTCGGGGCCGCGTCAAGACCATCGGGGGCATGGTGGAGGGTGTGACGCCGGTGGCTCCGGAGTCCGCGGGAAAAGTTCCGACAACCTACGCCGCCCGTCGGGCGTCGTTCATGACAGAGGTTCCAGAAAAGGAGCCGCCCGACGGAGGCGAACCCACGATGACTCGACGTCCGGCCGACACGCCGCCCCAGGTTTCCAGTGCGCACGTCCACGACGAGCTGGCCGCCCGGCGCGCCCGGCGCGCCCGGGACCAGAGACTGCGCAACGACCCGCACCTCCGGCTGCTCGAACGCGAGCACGGAGTCCGCCTCACGGTCGAGGAGCTCCGGGCCGTGGACCGGCAGGCCCAGGAGACGGGAGCGCCACGCCACGAGGAGCCGACGCTGGACGAGGAGACGCGCTCCCTGCAGCTGCTCGTCTGGCGCCGCCTGGGCCCGAGGGGGTTCCAGGGGTTCATGCGGGATCTGGAGGAGATGGAGGCCGAGCTCGCCGGCTCTCGGGAGGACGACTGGGACGAGTCCAGCTGAGCCCGTCCGGCCCCGCGCCCGCCGCGCCCCGCCGAGTGACCGACCCGGCGTGGCCGGTACTCGCCCACCCCCCGCGCGCGTCGCGGCCTCAGCCGGGGCGGACCAGCAGGGCCGCGCTGCCGTAGCTGCCGCCGAATCCGGTCACCAGCGCGGTCTCGCGACCCGCTCTGAGTTCCCTTACGGCCTGGGCCACGTTGTTCAGCCCGTGCACGTACCCCTCCGACAGCAGGCCGCCGTGCGGATTGACCCCGGCGTGGCGGCGGGCGAGGAGGAACTCGCCCAGCTCGGCCCGGCCGGCCAGGCCGAAGTCCTCCAGCTGCCTGGGCACCAGCCAGGAGTAGGCGTCGTAGAGCAGGGCGACGTCCACGTCCCGGGGCCGCATGCCCGACGTCTCCCACAGGGGAGCCGCGACATGGGCGGAGAAGACCGCGGTGACGTCGGGCGAACGGTCCATGGACGAGCAGCCCGGCCCCCCTCCCCTGACCACGGCGTGGATCCGGGGAGCCTCCGGGGCGAGCCGCGCGTCGCGGATCACCAGCGCGCAGGCGCCGTCCGTCTCCTGGCAGCAGTCGACGGTCCGCAGCGGCGCGCAGACGTACGGCCTGGCCAGGTACTCCTCCAGCGAGAGCGGATCGCGCCGCAGGGCGCGCGGGTTGGCCGCGGCGTTGTCGCGTGACTGGGCGACGACCGCGTGCAGATGCTCCTCTCCCAGACCGGTCTCGTGCAGGTAGCGCTGTGCCGCCAGGGCGAACATCGGGATCGGTCCCGCCATCCCGTACGGGACCGTGAAGCGCTCCTGCGGACCGGTGGAGACGGTGTTCATGCGCCTGCCCGAGCGGCCGTTCAGCGCCCGGTAGACCAGCACGCTGCCCGCGACGCCGCAGGCGATGAGCATCGCCGCGTCGCCGAGGATGGACGCCGTCTGGGTACCGCCGCCGGAGATGTCGTTGTGCCAGCCCAGCCTTTCGATGCCCAGTGCCCTCGCGACACCGACCACGGGGGCCGAGTCGTTCATGTGGTAGCTGAGGACCGCGTCGACCTGCCCGGCCTCCAGGCCGGCGTCGGCCAGCGCGGCGCGGGACGCCTCGACGGCGAGTTCCAGCTCGGTCCTGCCCGAGGCCCGCGTCAGGGCCGTCATCCCGAGGCCCGCGACGGCCGCCCTACCTCGCATCCGGCTCCTGACAGATCGGGTCGCCCGCCGAGACGGGGCGCGATCCGTCCCGGCGGACGACGTCCGTGGACCGCCGGGACGTCGTGGACGCGGGCGGATCTCGGCCATCGCCCGTCACGGTAACGCGGCCATCTCTCTTAGGCAAGCGCTTGCTCGGTTAAGTGGGCGGCGGATCGGCCGGGGGCTCCGGACCGGCCGCCCTCGACCTCCGCCCACCGCTCCGCGGCACGCCGCTTCCTCCGCGATGGGCGTCTACATCGCGCCAATCGTCCGGTAAAAGGGCAGCTCACAGGGGCAGAGAATGGGATGTGCGGTTTTCGGGGCGGCCGCTGCCTGCCCGGATGAGGCTGGGTAACACCCTGTTCACATACGGGCAACAGTTGCGAAATCGCGACTTGCGAATCTTTGGTGGCAGCAGACACCTCCACCCTCAAGGACTCCGCCGATGACCTTCAAGGCCGAATACATCTGGATCGACGGTACCGAGCCGACCGCCAAGCTCCGCTCAAAGACCAAGGTCATGGCGGACGGTGCCGAACTCCCGATCTGGGGCTTCGACGGGTCCAGCACCAACCAGGCCGACGGTTCCTCCTCCGACCGCGTGCTCAAGCCGGTGTTCACCTGCCCGGACCCGATCCGCGGCGGCAGCAACGTGCTGGTGCTGTGCGAGGTGCTCAACCCCGACATGACCCCGCACGCCAGCAACGCCCGTGCGGCCCTCGTCGAGGTCGCGGAGAAGTACGCCGACCAGGAGTCGTGGTTCGGCATCGAGCAGGAGTACACCTTCTTCAAGGAGGGCCGTCCGCTCGGCTTCCCGCTCGGCGGCTTCCCCGCCCCGCAGGGGGGTTACTACTGCGGCGTCGGCGCCGACGAGGTCTTCGGCCGCGAGATCGTCGAGAAGCACCTCGACTACTGCATCGAGGCGGGCCTGGCCATCTCCGGCATCAACGCCGAGGTCATGCCCGGGCAGTGGGAGTTCCAGATCGGCCCGGCCGGCCCCCTGGAGGTCTCCGACCACATGTGGATCGCCCGCTGGCTGCTCTACCGCACCGCCGAGGACTTCAACATCGCCGCCACCCTGGACGCCAAGCCGGTGAAGGGTGACTGGAACGGCGCGGGCGCGCACACCAACTTCTCCACCAAGGCGATGCGCGAGGGCTACGACCCGATCATCACCGCCTGTGAGGCCCTCGCGGCGAACGCCCTGGAGCACGTCAAGTACTACGGCGCCGGCATCGAGGACCGTCTCACCGGCCTCCACGAGACCGCCCCCTGGAACGAGTTCAGCTACGGCGTCTCCGACCGCGGCGCCTCGGTCCGCATCCCGTGGCAGGTCGAGGTGGAGAAGAAGGGCTACATCGAGGACCGGCGTCCGAACGCCAACGTCGACCCCTACCTGGTGACCCGCCTCATCGTGAACACCTGCTGCTCCGCTCTGGAGAAGGCCGAACAGGTCTGATCCCGACCGAAGAACGCGAAGGCCGCGAACGTCCTGCCGGGGGCGTCCGCGGCCTTCCGCTTTCCCGGTGGCGACCGCACAGCAGCCGATGCCGGCCGGACCGAAATAGCGCAGCCCAAATAAAAGTAAAATGTCGGTATACCGCCCGTCGGGCCGTTCCGCGCCCCGCCCCGGCGGGAGCGGCTTCTCGCCCCGCCCGGCCGAGATGGGCGGGCGCCAAGCCCGTGACCGTTTCGAACACAGGAACCACAAACGGGCAGGCGATTCAGCTGTCGGGTAAACCCGGCAGGCCCCCTCTCGCCAAACGACGGTCTCCAACCCGGGTGCGTGACGAAAATCCCACGAAACAGCTGCTTTAGGACAGCGCTAAAGGGGTAGCTTGCGCCGTACCATAACTGCGATGCAGGACGTAGTGGAGCAATTACAGCGTTTGGGGATGTCGGGCTACGAGGCCAAGGCATACGTCACCCTGGTCGGTGCCGGCCAGCCCCTCAACGGCTACGAGGTCGCCAAGCGCTCAGGCGTGCCACGCAGCATGGTCTACGCGACCCTGGGCAAGCTGGTGGCCAAGAGCGCGGCCTACGAGTTGCGTGGCGCCGACGACGCCGTCGACTACCTGCCGCTGCCACCGCGCTCCCTGCTGGAACGCATGCGCCGGGAGTTCGACGACTCGATCGAGTCGCTGGAGGTCTCGCTGCCCGTGATCGTGGCGTCCCCCAGGGCACACCTGATCCACAGCCTCAAGGACGCGGAGGCACTGCTCGCGCGGGCCGAGGACGTGGTGGCCGAGGCGCACACCGACCTGTTCCTGTCGATCTGGCCCGCGGAGATGGAGCGGCTCTCCCCACTGGTCGGGCGGGCCGTCGAGCGCGGGGTCGAGACCTCGGTGCTGCACTTCGGACCGGCGCGGAAGCCGGTCGGGAACCTCTACGAGCACCGCTTCCCCACTCCGTGCGCGGCCACGGAGGCCCAAGAGGGGCAGGGCCTGGACCATCGGCTGCTGGTCGTCGTGGGCGACCGGCGGGAGGCCCTGGTCGGCGGCTTCGCCGGCGGCACCGCGTGGGGCGTCTACACCGAGGACCCGGCCGTCGTCGCGATGGCCGTCCAGTACGTCAGGCAGGACATCGCCCTGCAGATCATCGCCGACCGGATCGGCCACGAGAGCATGGGCGAGCTCTGTGCCCGTGACCCCGAGCTCAGACGCTTCCTCACCGACCACGGTTGCGCGACCGCCCTGCTGCGCGCCGCCGGGATACCCGGCCACGGTCCGGCCCCCGCGACCGCGCCCGATGGGCGATTGCTTTAACACGAATGTGGCATCCTTCGGAGAGATTGTCCCCATCTCGAGGGTCTCTATCTGTGGGGGAAGACAGCGCATGGATAAACCGGTCATCATGACGGTCGACGACGATCCAGGTGTATCACGCTCCGTCGCGCGCGACCTGCGGCGCCGCTATGGCCATTCCTACCGGATCGTCCGGGCCGACACCGCTGTCCAGGGCATCGAGAGCGTCCGCGAACTTCGGCTCCGCGGCGACGACGTCGCGGCGATTCTCGCCGACTACCGAATGCCCCAGATGAACGGCGTGGAGTTCCTGGAACAGGCCATGGACCTGTATCCGTACGCCCGCCGCGTACTGCTGACCGCCTACGCCGACACCGAGGCCGCGATCCAGGCGATCAACGTGGTCGACCTCGACCACTACCTGCTCAAACCATGGGACCCGCCGGAGGAGAAGTTCTACCCGGTGCTGGACGCCCAGCTCGACGCCTGGCAGCGCACCGACCGGCGCGAGTCCGACGAGCTGCGGGTGGTGGGCGCGCGCTGGTCGGCTCCCTCGTACGAGGTCAGGGACTTCCTGTCGCGCAACCAGGTGCCCTACCGCTGGATGCTGGACGACTCCCCCGAGGGCGCCGAGCTGCTCACGGCGGCCGGGGAGAAGCGCGGTACGGGTCCGGCCAGGGTGCCGCTGGTCGTCACCGGCGACGGTGCGAAACTCACCGCGCCGAGCCTGTCCGAGCTGGCCCAGGCCGTCGGGCTGTCCACCGCCCCGGCCACCGACTTCTACGACCTGATCGTGATCGGGGGCGGCCCCGGCGGGCTGGGCGCCGCGGTCTACGGCGCCTCCGAGGGACTGCGCACGGTGATGGTCGAGCAGCACGCCTCGGGCGGGCAGGCGGGCCAGAGCTCCAGGATCGAGAACTACCTGGGCTTTCCCGACGGCGTCTCCGGCGCGCAACTCGCCGACCGGGCCAGGCGCCAGGCCTTGAAATTCGGCGCCGAGCTGCTCACCGCCCGCACGGTCACCAGCCTTGAGGTCAAGGGCCAGGCCCGGGTGGTCGGCTTCGCCGACGGCGGCACGATCGCGGCGCACACCGTCATCCTGGCCACCGGCGTCTCCTACCGGCGGCTGAACGCCCCCGGCCTCGACGAGTTCATCGGCTCCGGCTGCTACTACGGCGCGGCCCTGACCGAGGCGCCCGAGTGCAGCAACCGTGAGGTCTACATCGTCGGCGCCGCCAACTCGGCGGGTCAGGGCGCGGTCTACCTCTCCGGGTACGCCAGCAAGGTCTACCTGGTCGTCAGGGGTGACGGGCTGGAGCGGACCATGTCGCACTACCTGATCGAGCAGATCTCGCAGATCCCGAACATCGAGGTGCTCACCGAGACCGAGGTGGTCGGCGCCGAGGGCGAGGGGCACCTGGAGCGGATCACGCTGAAGGGCCCGGACGGCGAGCGCACGGTCGGGGCCGAGTGGCTGTTCGTCTTCATCGGCGCCGAGCCGTTCACCGACTGGCTCGGCGAGACCGTCGAACGCGACGCCAGGGGCTTCGTCCTGACCGGTCCCGACCTGACCGCCGACGAGAACAGGCCGCGCAACTGGCCGCTCCGGCGGGATCCGTACCACCTGGAGACGAACGTTCCCGGGGTGTTCGCCGCCGGCGACGTCCGGGCCGACTCGATCAAGCGGGTCGCCTCCGCGGTCGGCGAGGGCGCGATGGCCGTGGCCCTCGTCCACCGCTACCTGGAGAAGACATGACCAGGTCCCTCTCCGTGCTCGGCAAGGAGGTCACATGATCGACACGGACGTGCTCCGCGGGCTGTTCCTCTTCGAGCGGCTCGACGAGGACAAGCTTCGCTGGCTCGCCGAACACGGGACCGAGGAGGAGTACGAGGCGGGCGAGCCGATCATCAAGCAGGGTGATCCGGCCGACTGCTTCGCCGTGCTCATCGACGGCGAGGTGGTGATGATCACCGAGACCCCCGCCGGACCGGTCACGATGACCCCGACCTCGCAGCCCGGCGTCTACGGCGGCGCGGTCCTGGCCTACCTGGGCGACCGTGCCCCGGCCACCTACGCCCACTCGCTGCGCGCCACCAAGCCGACCCGCATGTTCATGCTCCCGGCCAGGAAGTACGGCATGATCATGGCCGAGTGGTTCCCGATGGCGGTGCACCTGCTCGACGGGGCCCGCCTGGGCGGGATGGCACAGCGGGAGCTCATCGACCGGCGGCAGCGGCTGACCGCGCTCGGCACGATCACCGCCGGGCTCACCCACGAGCTCAACAACCCGGCCGCGGCGGCGGTACGGGCCGTGGACGACCTGCGGGTGAAGGTACGGAGCTCGCGCAGGCGGCTGGCCGCGCTGGCGGAGGAGGGCATCGAGCCCGAGCGGCTGCGCGAGCTGGTCGACCTGCAGGAGGCGTGCGCCGACAGCGCCTCGAAGGCGCCGCCCCGCTCGCCGCTGGAGACCTCCGACGCCGAGGACGAGCTGTCCGATGCCCTGGAGGAGGCCGGGGTCTCAGACGCCTGGGAGATCGCGCCGGCGCTGGTGGCGGCCGGGTTCGAGGTCGGCAAGCTCGACGCCGTCCGCGAGGCGATCGGCGACCGGCACCTGGACGCGGCGATGCACTGGCTGTCGGAGGCCACCGAGATCTCCCAGATGCTGAACGAGGTGACGGACGCGACCGAGCGGATCTCCTCGCTGATCGCCTCCGCCAAGCAGTACTCCCAGATGGACCGGGCGCCGTACCAGACGGTGGACGTGCGGGAGCTGCTCGACAGCACCCTCACCATGTTCCGCGGCAAGATCCCGCCGGGGATCACCGTCGCCACCGACTACGACCCCGGGCTGCCGCCCATCCCCGCCTACGCGGGAGAACTCAACCAGGTGTGGACCAACCTGATCCACAACGCGCTGGACGCGATGGCCGGCAGCGGCGTCCTGACCGTCCGCACCCGCCTCGAACACGACACGATCGCGCTGATCGAGATCTGCGACACCGGCCCCGGCGTCCCCGAGGCCCTGCGCGAGCGGATCTTCGAGCCGTTCTTCACCACGAAGTCGGTGGGCGAGGGCACCGGGCTCGGCCTGGACATCTCCTTCCGCATCGTCGCCGGCCGCCACGGCGGCGACCTGCGCGTGGAGTCGAAGCCCGGCGACACCCGCTTCCAGGTACGCCTCCCCGTCACCGAGGCGTCCAGCCCGGCCTGACCCCGTGCCGTCCGGAGCGGGCGCTTTGGACGGCACGGGCTCAGGAGCCCCCGAGACGTTCAGGAGCCGTGGACGCCGCCCGCGATGTCCATCAGGCGGGCGAGGACCTTGCCGCCGGAGACCCGGACGCCGTCGTGCTCCCACTCGTTGGTCACCCAGGTCCGCACGTTGCCCACCGCGCGCGCGGTGCGCATGGACAGGCCCTCGTCGACGTACATGTCGTCGTAGTAGACGGCGGCGACCACCGGGACCCGGTTGGCGGCCAGCCGGGCCGGGTCGTAGAGGGCCGGCCAGCCGGAGACGGTGGCGAGGATCTCGGCGGCGCCCCTGAAGGGGCGGAGCGCGGCGATCTCGTCGAACATCCAGGGGTAGATCATCTCCCCGGTGGGGAGCGTCGGTCCCGCGTCCTCGCGGAACTCCTCGGGCAGCAACCGGTGCGCGGCCCAGTCCGTGGCGGCGCCCTGGGCGTAGATCGACTCGTGCAGGACCGCGTAGAGCGGGTTGCCGACGAAACCGGTGGCCATCATGACCTCGTACCGGAAGAGGTCGGAGAGCCTGTCACCGGTCCAGGCCTCCTCCAGCAACCAGTGCAGGTATTCGGCGCCGTCGCTCATCCCCAGGCACATGCCGAGGGTCTGCAGGCGGCGTACGGTCAGCACGTCACCGTCGGGGAGCGAGACCTCGTGCAGGCGCAGGTGGGCGGCTATCGCGTCCAGGCGGCCCGAGTCCTGCGGGTAACGGGCGAAGTGGCGGCGCACCTTGTCCAGGACCCGCGGGTAGGTGCGGGAGTAGACGTCGTCGGCGGTGGCGTCGAGCCCGGCCAGGCCACCGGTCACATAGCAGGTCGCCAGGCCCTCGGGAGCCAGCGAGAGGTAGGTCAGCGTGATGAAGCCGCCGTAGCTCTGGCCGAGGGTCTCCCACGGCCGGTCACCGGCGAGCTCGCGCCGGATCAGCTCGGCGTCGGCCACGATCGAGTCGGCCCGGAAGTGCCCGAGGCGGGCGGCGAGCTCGGCGTCCGTGCCGCGCACCGTCTTCGCGGTGACGGGAGTGCTGCGACCGGTCCCCCGCTGGTCGAGCAGGAGGACGCGATGGGTTTGCAGCGCCTGCCCCAGCCATCCCTCCGCGGCGGTCGGGCGCGGCGACTTGCCGCCGGGACCCCCCTGCAGGAAGAGCAGCCACGGCAGGTCCTCCCGCTGCCTGGCCGGGTCGACCGCCTCCCGGGCGAAGACCTCGATCGTCTCGCCGCCGGGGTCGGCGTGGTCGAGGGGAACGGTGAACACGTGGTCGGTGAGCGCCACACCGGGCAGAAGGACAGTCACCCCGGAAAACTACCCGACCCCACGACCGCCATTTCCTGACGGGCGCGGCACTTCCCCGGAGGCGGAGAACTGGTACGCTTCCCAAGCGAGCGCTTGGTTTCGTGCGGCCCGCCGCAACCGAGACCGCGGAACGGGACAGACGGAGACGACCGCCAGGGGACAAGCCGATGAAGTTCTCGACCTTCCACCTCTTCCACCGGTTCGACGGCCAGAGCTTCAAGGATGTCTACGACTACCATCTCGAACTGGTCGAGCTGGCCGAGGAGCTGGGTTTCCACGGCGTGCGGCTGGCCGAGCACCACTTCCGCGACTACGGAGTGGTCCCGAACCTGTTCACCATGCTGGCCGCCATGGCCGCGCGCACCGAGCGGCTCCGGCTGGGCACCGGCATCGTGGTGCTGCCGCTGCACAACCCGATCCACGTCGCCGAGGAGGCGGCCATGGTGGACGTGCTCTCCGGCGGGCGGCTGGAGCTGGGCATCGGGCGCGGCTACCAGAGCTTCGAGTTCGAGGGCTTCGGCATCGACCTGGCCGAGGCCCGTGACCGGTTCAACGAGGCGCTGGAGGTCATCCTCGGCCTCTGGGGCAGCCCCACCTTCCGGCACGAGGGCAAGTTCTACCGGACCGGCACCGAGGTCGAACTCGCCCCCCGGCCGCTGCAGACCCCGTTCCCGCCGATCCATGTGGCCGCCGTGTCCCCGGAGACCGTGACCATGTACGCCGAGCGCGGCCTGCCCATCCTGGCCGACCCGGCGGCGCCGTTCCGCAAGGTGGTCAAGGCGGCGGAGACCTGGCGGACGACCGCGGAACTGGCCGGGCACGACGTGACCGGGCACGAGCTGGTGGTCGCGCGCAGCGTCTACGTCGCCGCCACGGCGGAGGCGGCCCGCGAGGACCAGGCCAGGTTCGAGGCGGGGTTCGACCGGAGCCGGATCTTCAACGAGAAGAGCGCCCCGATCGACCCCAGGACCGGCAAGGCCGCGCAGGGCTTCGAGTACTACCAGGACCGCTACCTCAAGGGCGGCTCGGTCTCCAACGACTTCCGCTGGGAGCAGCTGGAGGTCATCGGCGACCCCGAGCGGGTGATCGGCCAGATCCGGCTGCTGCGGGACGCCGGATTCGCCAACCTGCTCTGCGACTTCGGCAGCACCAGGCCGATGCCGCTGGCGGAGATGAGGAAGGTCATGCGGTTCTTCGCCGACGAGGTCATGCCGGCTTTCGAATGATCCGTCCCCGTACGGCTCGCACCGGCCGAGGCGGGAGGTCGCGGGCCGTACGCCACCCCCACCAGGAGGCGCGATGATCCACCAGTTGACCCTGTCCGACGTCCTCGCCGAACACGCCCGCAGCCGCCCCGGGGTGACCGCGGTGGTGGACGGCGAGTTGCGGCTCACCTACCCCGAACTGGACGCGCGGGTCACCCGCCTGGCGGGCGCGCTGGCCGCGCGGGGCGTGACGGCCGGGGAGCGGGTGCTCTGGCTGGGCAGAAACGACCACGCGGTGCTCGAACTACTGCTCGCCTCGTCCCGGCTCGGCGCGATCCTCTGCCCGGCGAACTGGCGGCAGTCGGCCGAAGAGCTCTCCTTCGTCCTTTCGGACCTCGCTCCGAAGGTCGTCGTCTGGGAGGAGTCGGAGGTCGCCGCCCCGCTGAGCGGCGAGGACTGGATCCTCGCGGGGGCGGGCTACGAGGCGTTCCTGGCCGGCGGGTCCCCGGACGCCGTACCGGACGGGTTCGCCGACGACGCCGCCGACGACGCCGACGACACGGCGCCGGTGCTCGCGCTCTACACCGCCGCCTTCGACGGCCGTCCCAACGCGGCGCTGCTCAGCAGCGCCGCCCTGGTCGCGCACAGCGCCTCACTGCTGGTGGTGCGGCAGATGGAGCCGGGCTTCACCTTCCTGAACAGCGGCCCGCTGTTCCACGTGGGCACGATGATGTTCTGCCTGGCCACGCTACAGATCGGCGGGACGAACGTGTTCACGCCGGCTTTCGACCCCGAGGAGGTCTGCCGCCTCGTCGACGCGGAGAAGGTCACCCAGGCGTTCCTGTTCGGGCAGATGATCGACGCGGTGGTGAAGGCCAACGAGGGTGGCAAGTACGACCTGACGTCGCTCCGCTTCGTCTCCCACTCGGCCGAGTGGGACGCCATGACGAGCGTGGACGACTCCCCCTGGTGCCGGTCGAGGATGGGCGGCTACGGGCAGACGGAGGTGGCCGGGATGCTGACCTTCCTGGGGCTCGCCCCGGGGGCCGCGGGGTTCGCCGGACGGCCGTCACCGTTGGTCCAGGTGCGCATCCTCGCCCCTGACGGCGACGAGGTGCCCGCGGGAGAGGTGGGCGAGATCTGCGCCCGCGGCAAGTCCCTTTTTTCCGGATATTTCAATAGACCTGAGCTCAACGAGGCGAAGACGCGCGGGGGCTGGCACCACACCGGCGACCTCGGCCGCCGCGAGGCCGACGGCACGATCACCTTCATCGGCCCCCGGCTCCGCATGATCAAGTCCGGCAACGAGAACATCTACCCGGCCGAGGTCGAGCGGGTGCTGAAGACCCATCCCGCCGTCGCCGACGCCGCGGTCATCGGCGTCCCCGACGAGCGGTGGCGGCAGGCGGTGAAGGCCGTCGTGGTCCTCGGGGACGGGGCCACGGCCTCCGCCGAGGAGATCGTCGAGCATGTGCGGGGCGGCCTCGCCTCATACAAGAGGCCACGGCACGTGGACTTCGTGGCGGCCATTCCCAAGAAGGGCTTCACCCCCGACTACGACGCCCTCGACGCCGCCCACGGCGGGGGCGGCTACCCCGGCACCTGACGGTCCACCCCGGTCCCGCACGGTCCGCGACGAGAGCCGGCTCCCGGGAGCCGGCTCTCGTCGGCCGTTCCGGCACGATCGGAATCGTCCACGGCCTGGGCACGACTCGGTAACTCCACCTTGACGCAGACGGAGTTTTTCCCCTTAAATTTCATTATGAATTAAGCCTCAAAGTTGAGCAGCCACCACTCCCCTCGGGCGCCCACAGAGCGCGGGAGGGTGGAACGGCGCCCCTGCCACCGATCGTCGACCTGACGCCGCCCGGCAGGCGACCCATCCGCGTAACCACGCAAGGAGCGATCAAGGGATGACCCAGACCGACGACCGGACCGGCACCGGCCTGGCCCTGTTCCCCCCCGGTTTCCGCTGGGGGGTCGCCACCGCGGCCTACCAGATCGAGGGCGCCGCCGCGGAGGACGGACGCACTCCCTCCATCTGGGACACCTTCGCCAGGACCCCCGGCCGGGTGCACCTCGGGCAGACCGGCGACATCGCCTGTGACCACTACCACCGCTACGCCGACGACGTGGCCCTCATGCGGGACCTCGGCATCGACACCTACCGCTTCTCCGTCTCCTGGCCCCGGATCAGGCCCGACGGCACGGGACCGGTGAACCCCCTCGGCCTCGACTTCTACGACCGGCTGACGGACACCCTGCTGGCCGCCGGCATCGAGCCCATGACCACCCTGTACCACTGGGACCTGCCGCAGTGCCTGGAGGACCGGGGCGGCTGGACCGTGCGGGAGACCGCCCACCACTTCGCCGAGTACGCCGGAGCGGTGTACGACCGGCTCGGAGACCGGATCAGGACCTGGACCACGCTCAACGAGCCGTGGTGCTCGGCCTTCCTCGGGTACGCCACCGGCGATCAGGCGCCCGGCAGGACCGAGCCGGACGCGGCCTTCCGCGCGGCGCACCACCTGCTGCTCGGCCACGGTCTGGCGGCCCGCGCCCTGCGCGCGGCGGGAGCCCGAGAGGTCTCGATCACGGTCAACCTCACCCCGGTGTCCCCCCGTGACCCGCAGGACCGGCACGACGTCGCGGCGGCCGGGCTCGTCGACGGCCTGCACAACCGGATCTTCCTCGACCCGATCCTCAACGGCCGCTACCCCGCCGACATGCTGGAGCACATGGCCCGCTTCACCACTCTGGAACACATCGCCGACGGCGACGAGGAGCTGATCGGCGCCCCGATCGACCTGCTGGGAGTCAACTACTACGCGCCGACCCTCGTCGCGGCGAAGGTGGGCACGCCCTCCTCGAACCGCTTCCCCGGCACCGAGGGCGTCGAACACCTCGACCCCGACCTGCCGGTGACCGCCATGGGCTGGCCCGTCGAGGCCGACGGCCTGCGCAGGCTCCTGGTGCGGCTGGCGCGGGACTATCCCACCACCCCGCTGATGATCACCGAGAACGGGGCGGCCTACCACGACTCCGCCGAGGACGGCCGGGTGGCCGACGCCGAGCGCGTCGACTACCTGCGCACCCATCTGCTCGCCGCCCACCAGGCGATCGGCGAGGGAGCCGACCTGCGCGGTTACCTGGCCTGGTCGCTGATGGACAACTTCGAGTGGGCGTACGGCTACGAGAAGCGGTTCGGGCTGGTCCACGTCGACTACGACACCCAACGGCGCATCCCCAAGGACAGCGCCCTGTGGTACAGCGGTGTCATCGGCAGGAACGGGATCTGAGGCGACGTTCCCCGCGCCCCCATCCCCGAGGGAGGCGCGGGGAACGTCGCGTCAGGCGGTCACCGGCCGGCCCAGATCAGGCCGCGCCGGGTGAGTTCGTACACGGTGGGATGCCGCAGGTCCGCGAGCCGGTGGCCGACAGCGGAGAAGAAGACCTTTCCCCTCCCCCACCTGCGGGTCCAGACGACCGGCATGACGGTTTCCGGTGCGGCGAACCGCGTGGTGGCGAGAACCTCGTTGTGTGCGTCGGTGAGCATCCAGTACTGCTCGGTCTCGACGGTGAAGTCGTCCAGCCCGGCGACGATCGGGTGGTCGGCGCGCGCGGGGTCGATGACGACGTCGTAGCTGAGGAAGTCCTCGGGGTGGTGCAGGAAGAGCCCGCCGACCATCCGCAGGTAGTCATGGCTGCCGTCGAAGGTGGCCACCAGGCCACCGTGCCAGCCGGCGAAGCCGGTACCCGCGCGGACCGCGGCCACCAGCCCCGCCTCCTGCTCCCGGGTCAGGGTGCCGCCCGTCCAGCACTGCACGACCAGGTCGGTCCCGGCCAGCAGCGGCCGGTCGGCGTAGACCTCCAGGTCGTCGGCGACGGTCACCGAGAAGCCGGCGGCGGCCAGTTCGGGGATGAACAGCTCGGTCGCCTCGACGGGGACGTGCCCCTCCCAGCCGCCACGGACGACCAGCGCCCTCCTCATCGGCGGCCCGCCCGGCCGCTCGCCCGGCGCTCACCCGACGACGGCCTTCCCCCGCGGGGCGCGGCGCGTCCGGAGGCGGCGCCCTGGAACGTCCCGTCGATGTGCGCCCCGTCCACAGTCGTTCCCCTCGTCGCCACTCTTAGTACAGAACGCAAAATAAGTGCTGGGCGGGACGGCGTCAACAGCCGCGGCGCCCGGCGCCGGAGACCGGTCAGCCGTGCGCGGGCCCGGCCTCCCGCGCCGGGGTCTCGCCCCGCCCCGCGGGGCGCACCGCGTGGCTGCGCAGCAGGAAGTCCTCGACGACCAGGGTGGCCGCGCCCAGGGCGACCGCCTCGGGACCGAGCCGGCCCAGCTCGATCGACGCCTGCGAGAAGGGCAGCGGCAGGGCGTACCTGGCGGCGGCGGCACGGATCTCGGCAAGGAACTCCCGCCCGAGCAGGGACCCGGCCCAGCCGCCGAGGATGACACGCTCGGGGTTGAACAGGTTGATGAGGTTGGCCAGCCCCGCCCCGAGGCAGCGGACGGCCTCCTCGAACGCGGGCCTGGCCAGCGGATCGGCGAGAAGCGCGGCGAAGACGCTCTCCTCGTCGTCGTCCCCCAGGTCCCTGCCCGCGCCGGCGAGGATCGCCTCGGCGCCGACGTACGCCTCCAGGCAGCCCTGACTGCCGCAGCGGCAGGGGCGCCCGTCGAGGACGATCTTCGTATGGCCCCACTCCCCCGCGCCGTTCGCCGTTCCCCGGTAGGTGACGCCGCCGTTGATGATGCTCGCCCCGGCGCCGGTACCGATGAAGGTCATGACCAGGTGCTGGGCGCCCTTGCCCGCCCCGAACCAGAGCTCGGCCTGGCCGGTGGTCTTGACCCCGTTGTCGGCGAAGACCGGGATCGAGGTGCCCTCGCGCAGCAGCGCGCCCAGCGGTACGCCGTCCCAGCCGAACGCGCGGGCGTGGATGAGCAGGTCGGGCCCCTGCTCGGCGACACCCGGGACGCCCAGCCCCATGCCGAGCACCTCGGACTCGTCCGCCCCCGCCTCCGACAGGACCGCCTCCAGCCCGTCGAGGATGTGACGGGCCACCACGGCGGGCTCGTGGTGGCTCGGGTCGAGGGCGAACTCCTTCCGCGCCCGCTCCTTCATCGCCAGGTCGTACAGCTCGACGCGGACGCGGGTCTCCCCGACCCCCACCCCGACCACGTATCCGTACGAGGGGTCGACCCTGAGCATGATCCGCGGGCGCCCGCCGTCGGAGTCGACGGAACCGGTCTCGACCACGATGCCGTCCGCGATGAGGTCGCCGATCACGTTGCTGACCGTCGCGGCGCTGAGACCGGTCGTCTGGGCCAGGTCGTGCCTGCTCAGCTCGTTGGCGAAATACAACGTCCACAGGACCACGGACCGGTTGCCCTTCCGCACATCACGGAGGGTCCCCCGCTGTGGACGGCTCATGCTTCTCCCCGGGGAAGTAATTTCAAATGTTAGTACAACTACTACTCTAGCCACTCGCGGCCAATGCTCATCGAGCACACTCCTGCCCGGCGAGGCGCGCCGCACCCGCATCGGGCGCGAGGAGAGTTTCCCAGGTCGCACGGGGAATCGCCACGTCCGGCACGGCCCCTCGGAACCGTCTCGAAGGCGCCGATCCGCCCGGTGCGCTCCCGGGCGGATCGGGTCAGGACGGCGACGGCCAGGACGGCGACGGCCAGAAGGCGAGGTTGTGGTCGGCGGCGTAACGGCCACCGGGCGCCGCTCTCAGAGGATCGCCAGCGGGTTGATCGGGCTTCCCGTGCCCCCCTCGATCCTCAGCGGGGCCGCGACGAAGACGAAGTCCCCGCCGCCGCGGCCGGCACAGGCCGCGCCCAGTTCCTCCAGCGAGAGCATCTCGGCCAGGTGGATGCCGTGCCGCCAGAGCAGGATCAGGTGCAGATCGTCCGCCAGGTCCTCGTCGGCGAGCTGGCGGGCGTTGAGGCCCCCGATGGCGGCGTTGTCCGAGGCGACCACGGCGACGTCGCGGGCGGCGAGCCACCTGCCGCCGTCCGCGGACAGGCCCGGCTGGCCCGCCCAGTAGTCCTGCGGCGAGCCCTCCCAGACCAGGGGCCAGCCGGTGCGGACCACCGCCACGTCGCCGGGGCGCACATCGTCGTGGATCTCCGCCAGCAGGTCGCCGGAGACGCGGAAGTCCACCGGCAGGTGGTCGAGGCCGAGATGGCGGGGGACGTCGAAGAGCACCCCCCGGGCGACGACGCCGCCCGCGGTCTCGATGCCGCAGCGGGTGGCCCCGTAGGACCTGACCCTGGCGGCGGGGTGCCCGTTGTAGAGCTCCTCCCCCGCCCACATGTGGCAGAGCGCGTCCATATGAGTCGTGGTGCCGTGGTGGGTGACCATCAGGGCGTCGTCGGCCATCCGCAGCCCGGCCCCGATCGGGCGGGTGCCGGCCGCGTAGTCGCCGCCGTCCACGGACATGAAGTGCTGCGGCAGCGGGCGGCCCCGCAGGTGCGGAACCGTCGTGGGGGCGGGCGAGGAGGTGGCGCCCCTGATCGGCATGGCCAGGCTGATCACCTGGCCGGTGACGGCGGAGGCGAGGGCGGCCAGGACCGTGCCGGGGGTCAGCAGGTTGAGGGTGCCACGCTGGTCTCCTGGGCCGAAGCGGCCCCAGTTGTTAGGCTCGGCTACCAAGCAAGTGCTCACTTTCTAAGGATGCGGGGACGGACGATGACTGCGGACGGTGTGATCGAGGGTCGGGCGGACACGTACGGGCACTGCGACCCCCGCTTCTCCCGGGTGCGGGAGGTGTTCGAAGCGCACTTCACCGGCGGCGAGGAACTGGGCGCGGCGTTCGCGGTCTTCCTGGACGGCGAACCCGTCGTGGACCTGTGGGGCGGGGTCGCCGACCGCCACAGCGGGCGGCCCTGGGAGCGTGACACCCCCGTGCTGGCGTACTCGTGCACCAAGGCGGTGACCGCGACGGTCGCGCTGCTGCTGGCCGAGCGGGGCCTGCTCGACATCGCCGCCCCGGTCGCGGACGTCTGGCCGGAGTTCGCGCGGCACGGCAAGGAGCGCGTCACCGTCGGACACCTGCTCACCCACCAGGCGGGGCTGCCCGTGATCGAGGAGCAGATCCCGGTGGAGGAGTTCGGCGACCAGGCCGCCATCGCGGACCGGCTGGCCGGCCAGGCGCCGATCTGGGAGCCGGGCACCGCGCACGGCTACCACGCGCTGACGTACGGGTTCCTGGTCGGCGAGGTGGTCCGCAGGGTGTCGGGCGGCTCCGTGGGCGAGCTGGTGGCCGCGGAGATCTCCGGGCCGCTCGATCTGGATCTCCAGGTCGGCGCCGGCGACGACGTGATCGAGCGGGCGGCCCGGCTGTCCGCCCGGGAGCGCGCGAAGCCCTCCGCCCCGGCGCCCGCCGAATCCGCTGAGGCGTTTGAGGGCGCTGCGGACCTTCGCCGGGTCGTTCGTGGGCCAGAAGGGCGGCAGGGAGTCGCGCAGGAACCCGGCGTAGCGGGCCGTCGCCAGCCGCGGGTCCAGCACCGCGACCACACCCTTGTCGTGCTGGCTGCGGAGCAGGCGGCCCGCGCCCTGTGCGAGGAGCAGCGCGGCGTGGGTGGCGGCGACCGACATGAACCCGTTGCCGCCCTTGGCGGCCACATGGCGCTGGCGGGCGGAGCTGAGCGGGTCGTCCGGACGGGGGAAGGGGATGCGGTCGATGATGACCAGGCGCAGCGAGGGGCCGGGGACGTCGACGCCCTGCCAGAGGGAGAGCGTGCCGAACAGGCAGGTCGGCTCGTCCTCGGCGAACTGCTTGACCAGCAGCATCGTGGAGTCGTCGCCCTGGCAGAGCAGCGGCACGCTCAACCGGTCGCGCAGGGCTTCGGTGGCCGCCTTGGCGGCCCGCATCGAGGAGAACAGACCGAGAGTGCGGCCCCCCGCGGCTTCGATCAGCTCGGTGATCTCGTCGATATAGGCCTCGGGCAGGCCGTCACGGCCCGGCTGGGGCAGGTGCTTGGCGACGTAGAGGATGCCGCTGCGGGGGTGGTCGAAGGGAGAGCCGACGTCGATGCCGTTCCAGCCGGCCCGGCTCTTGCCGGCCTTCTTCCCGGACTTGGGGGTGGCGCGCTCCTCGCCCGTCTCGTCCTCCTCGGCCGGCTTCCCGCCGCCCTCGGCGCCAAGGCCCCACTGGCGGGCCAGCCCGTCGAAGGCGCCGCCCAGGGCGAGCGTGGCCGAGGTCAGGATGACCGTACGGTCGCCGAAGAGCCTGTCGCGGAGCATGCCCGCCACGGTCAGCGGCGCCACCCGCAGCAGGGGCGGCCGCCGGTCGGTGCCCGCCTCCAGCCAGACCACCTCGGCCCGGTCGATCTCCTCGGCGTGGCCGAAGGCGTCGAGCATGCGCTGCGCGGTGTCGTGCACCTCGTCCAGGGAGGTGAAGGCCGCCTTGCGCAGTCCCGCGCCCTCCGGGTCGTCCTTGTCGCCGGTGCGCGGGCCCAGGGCGGTGATGCACGCCCACGCCGAGTCGCGGATCAGGGCGAGCGTCAGCCCGAGCACGTCGGGAAGCTCGTCGAGGCGCCCGGCGGGGGCGGCGGCGAGGAGGGCCCTGAGGTCCTCTCCGGCCTCCATGAGCCGGTCGGCCAGGTGCTGCTCGATGAGCTTGCCGACCCGCCGCACGGCCACCGTGACCATGGTCTCCGACAGCTCGCCGCTGACCACCGAGGTGACGCGGTCGACCAGCTCGTGAGCCTCGTCGACCACGACCACCTCGTGCTCGGGCAGGAGCGGGAAGTCCTCCATCGCGTCGATGGCGAGCAGCGCGTGGTTGGTCACGACCACGTCGGACTCGCCGGCGCGGGCGCGGGCCAGTTCGGCGAAGCACTCCATGCCACTCGGGCAGCGCGTGGCTCCCAGGCACTCCCTGGCGCTGACCGAGAACTGGCGCCAGGCCTGCTCGTTGACGCCGGGGACCAGCTCGTCGCGGTCACCGGTCTCGGTCTCGTTCGACCACTCCTGGATGCGCTGGACCATCCGGCCCGTCGCGTTGACCTCCCGGGGGTCGAAGAGCTGGTCCTGCTCCTCGTCGGGCCACCCCGCGCTCGCCTTGTAGCGGCACAGGTAGTTGCGGCGGCCCTTGAGGATCGCGAACGTGGGCTCGTGCGGCAGCTGCGGGGCGAGGGCCTTGGCGAGGCGGGGCAGGTCGCGGTCGACGAGCTGGCGCTGGAGCGCGATGGTGGCGGTGGAGACGACCACGGCTCCCTTGGAGGTCATCGCGTGCCTGATCGAGGGGATCAGGTAGGCCAGCGACTTGCCGGTGCCGGTGCCCGCCTGGACGGCCAGGTGGTCGCCCGACTCGATCGCGTGCTGCACCGCCCTCACCATGGTGATCTGTCCGGGGCGTTCGACCCCGCCCACCGCCTCGACGGCGGTGCTCAGCAGGTCCTCAACCGGGGGAATGTCCACCTTTGAGGAGACGTCTTCGGGAGCGGTGATGGAGTCGGTCGGCACGACAGCCAACCGTACCGGCTCGCTCCGACAAGCGTGGCGGCTCCGGCGGGAGCGGTGCGCCCCGCCTTCCTCGGTCCTGTCGTGATCCACCGGGCTGACTCCGGGAGGCCGACACCTCCAGTTGGTGATCCACGTGTCGCAGGTCCTGCTCCCGGTTCGGAAAGACGACCCGCCGGACCCTTCCGGACTTTCCTTCTAGTGGTCGTCGGAATCACCGGGTGGAGGTCCCGTCGTTCACGGCGGGGAGGAAACGCGGAAAACGGTGCCGTCCGGTGGCGGTGAGTGACAGACTCGGTGCGTGCTGGTGACGGAAATGCTCAAGCTCGCGCCCTCGCCTGAGCAGGGGCAGGGGCAGCGTGCCGACCTGCACTCGTGGGGTTTCCATCGACTGGGGACGTTCGTGACGTACAAAGCGGTTTCGGCCGGGGTGGCGGTGCGGCCGGTGGATTCGCGTAACACCTCCCGTACCTGCCCGGGGGGCGGCCACATCGACAAACGGAATCGTCCTACCCGGGATGACTTTCGTGGTGTTTCGTGCGGGCTCGCCGGCCTGGCGGATTACTTCGCGGCGATCAATATCGGTCGCCGGGCAGTGCGTCACGCTGCCGGCGACGCGGCCTGAACCGTCGAATCCATCGACGGCGGGAAACTGCGGGCTCGGCCCCCAGGGCCGAGAAGCTGACCTGGGCGTATGGCCTTCCCCTTGTGAGGGTCAAGCCTGGGGGGACATCTGGGCCCTGAAGCAGGTTCCCCCGCCCTTGAGCTTACGCTCGGATATAGTCCCCTTTAGGTGTTCTATTGCGTACCCTTTGCTCGTTAGGCGGTGACCGAGAGTGATGGTCGGCGTGACGGTGTCCGCCGCGATTGCACCGCGATTGCACCGCGTGAGGTGCGATTGCCCTGCAAAGTCCCTGCTCGAACTGGATGTTTGGGGCGTTTGAGTACATTATGTCCTCCATGTCGGAAGTTGTCCCGTTGCCGTCGTTCGGCGAGGTGTTCTTTGACGAGCGTGGCCAGGAGCGGGTGCTCCGGGTCACCTGGCACGAAGGCACGCTGGTGCTGAGCCTGTGGCGTGGCGAGATGTGCACCGCGAGTTTCCGCATGCCCATGAACGACGTGGGGCGGCTGGTCGACACCCTTGACGAGGGCTTCGTCCAAGCCGGTGGGCAGTACCCCGACGAGGTGGGCGAGCCCGTTCACACCGAGCAGCGCCCCCACGCCGAACAGCAGATCCACAGTGAGTATCCCGGCACCGGTCAGTACGCCAGACCTCGGCCCGAGGACTACGCCCAGCCCCAGCAGTATCCCGACCCGGCCGGTCATGTCCCCATGCCGGACGAGCCCCGCCAGGCCGCCACGCTCGGGCCGAACGACGTGCTCGTCGCGCGGGGAGTGGTGCCTCCGCCGGATCGACCCGACTGGTCTCAGGATCGGATGGCGCCGGGGCACGGCTCCGCCGACGCCGTGCCGCGCGAGAACATGATCGTGAACGACGCCCTGCCCTACGGGCAGCCGCAGTCCTTCGATCCGCTCGGTACGGGCCCGGTGCCCGGCGAGGCCGCCTACCAGATGCCGGGCGACCGCTACCCGCCCGCGCAGCAGCCCGCTCCGTACGGCGCCCAGCAGCCGGACCCCTACGGCACGCCCGCGCAGCAGCCCGCCGACCGGTTCGGCGCCCAGCAGCCCGATCCGTACGGCGTGCCGCCCCAGCAGCGGCCCGTCGATCCGTTCGCGTCGCACGCCGACCAGTTCCCCAACCCCGCCCGCCGGCCGGATCCCGACCCCTACGGGCAGGGGCAGCAGAACTCGACGGACCCCTTCGGGTTCGCCGCCCAGCAGCAGGCCGGGGGCCACGGGACCCAGCAACCCGACCCGTACGGCTACCCGGCCCCCGCTCAGCCGGATCCCTACGCGTTCGGCACCGCGCAGCCGCACCAGGCCGGTCACCCCGCCGACCTCCGAGACCTGTACGGCTCGCCACCCGCCTACCCGCAGCAGGACGTCGATCCGTCCGACCCGCTGGGCCTGGGAGGCCAGTCCGCACCCGACCAGAGGCTGCCGCGCCCCTACCTCCAGGACCCGCCGCACTCCACGGGCGAGAGACTCCGCCCCGAACAGGGCTACGACGACCGGTACGACCGCCGTCGTGACGAGCACCAGTACGACGACAGGCGCCGCGAGGGACGGCGCCGCGACGACCGGGAAGAACGCCGGGAGTGGTGACTCTCCAGGGGAGGTGAGTTCCCCGGAGGCGGGTTCCGTCGTGTCCCGGGCACAAGATCCACGTCCGGGGTAACGTCGTTCTGTCCGCCGGGGGTGAAACCCGGCGCTCCGCTGTCCCGGGTGGTTCGCGAGGCGCGCGGGGGCACGGAAGCCGATCGATCCCTATCGGGCGGGGTGGCGTGGACCAGTCGACCGTGGTGCAGACACTGGCCGTGTCCGTCCTCGGCATCGCGGTGGCCGCGGTCGCCAGGCGCAGGGGGTGGCCGGCGCCGCTGCTGCTGGTGCTCGCGGGCCTGGTGCTGTCGCCCCTCTTCCCCGAGTACGAGCTCGACTCCGACCTGGTCCTGCTGGTCTTCCTGCCCCCGCTGCTCTACTCGGCGGCGGTCGACAGCTCCTACCTGAGGCTCAAGGACTTCCGCAGGCCGATCGGGCTGCTCTCGATCGGCCTGGTGCTGTTCACCACGCTGGTCATCGGGTGGATCACCCACCTGCTCCTGCCCGAGCTGCCGCAGGCCGCCGCGTTCGCGCTGGGCGCGATCGTGGCCCCGCCCGACGCGGTCGCCGCCGTCGCCGTGGCCCGCAGGCTCGGGCTGCCCCGCAAGACGGTCACCATCCTGGTGGGGGAGAGCCTGTTCAACGACGCCACCGCGCTCACCGCCTACCGGGTGGCGGTCGCGGCCGCGCTGGGAGGGGGCATCACCTGGCCGGAGGTCACCGCCGACTTCGCCCGGTCCGCGGTGGGCGGCGTGCTGATGGGCCTCGGGCTCGCCTGGATCCTGGCCCGGGTGCTGATCCGGTTGCGCGACCCGCTCATCGAGAACACCGTCATGCTGCTCGTCCCGTTCGCCGTCTACCTGGCGGCCGAGAGCGTGCACGTCTCCGGTGTGATCGTCGTGGTGATCGTCGGGCTCTACATCGGCCATCGCCTGCCCAGGGCGGGCTTCAGTACCCGGCTGCTGTCCGAGGCGGTCTGGCGGGTCCTCGGGTTCTTCCTGGAGACGATCGTCTTCGCGCTGATCGGCCTGCAGTTCTGGCCGATCATGAGAGGGCTGGAGTGGGCCAACCCGTGGAAGCTCGCCGGGATGGCGCTGGTCGTCTTCGCCGCCGTGGTGGTCACCAGGGCGCTCTGGGTCGTGCCCAGCCTCTACCTGCCCCGGATGCTGTCCGCGAAGATCCGCGAGAGCGAGCCCCACGCGCCGTCCTGGAAGCAGGTGACCATCGTGAGCTGGGCGGGCATGCGCGGAGTGGTCTCCCTCGCCGCGGCCTTCGCCATTCCGCAGACCCTGCAGGGCCGCGACCTGCTGCTCTTTCTCACCTTCTCGGTGGTGATCGGCACCCTCCTGGTCCAGGGCCTGACGTTCCCGGCGCTGATCCGCAGGTTGAAGATCTCCAACGAGCGGGAGATCTACACCGACAACCTGGCCGAGGCGGCCGCCCAGCAGGCGGCCACCTCCGCCTCGCTGGCCCGGCTGGACGAGCTGGTGGGCGAGGGCGTCGACGAGGTCTATCGGGAGGTCGTCGACCAGCTCAGGGCACGCGCCGAGCGCCGTACCCTCGCCGCCTGGGAGCGACTGGGCAGTGGCACGGGACCACAGGGGGAGGAGACGCCCAGCACGGTCTACCGGCGGCTCCGCCGTGAGATGCTGGCGGTCGAGCGCGAGGTTTTCGTACGCCTCCGCGACGAGCGGCGCATCGACGACGAGGTGCTCCGCCGGGTTCTCCACGAGATCGACTTCGAGGAGGCCATTCTGGAGCGCGACTAGCCTCTGTCAGCCGCCCTGGGTGTAGACGGTCTTCCACCGCGAGCACCGCCCGGCCGGCCGTGCGGAGGTGCCCCGGCAAGTCCTCGCCTTGATCTGCAGGACCCCGCCGACGTTCTTGCGGAACGTTCCCGGGCCGGGAACGCAGTTGTAGTAGGACGCCGTGTGCCACCGTCCGTTCCGAGCGCTCAGGTAACGTATCTGGGCCCACGCGCAGCCCGAGCCACGGGTGTCCTCCAGCGTGCCGTACACGACGAGGCCCGACTGGCCGACGGCGACCTTGCCCCAGGCCGCGGCGAGCCCATCGGTGGAGTGCAGGGGGCCCCATTTCCAGACCGTGGGGGCGGCGGTGGAGGCCAGCGCCGGGGCCGAACCACCGAGAGCGAGCGCCGCGGCGGTGGTCAGGCCGAGCAGGACACGAAGACCGGTACGCATGGAGGGGTTCCAAACTCTTGAACATCGTTACATGTCAAGAGATAGGCCCTCGCGCTTGGAAAAGACTTGCGGCTGACATCCCCGCGGGGTGGAGGATACCCCGCTGCCGCCGGTCAGCCGATGATTTTGTCCACGTAGCACCACCGCCAGTCCTCGCCCGGTTCGAACGAGGCGACGACCGGATGGCCGATCACCGTCGCGTGGGCGGTGGCGTGCTTGTTGGGAGAGGAGTCACAGCAGCCGATGTGCCCGCAGGACAGGCACTTGCGCAGGTGAACCCAGCGATCTCCGGTCGCGAGGCACTCCTCGCACCCCTGCGGTGTGCGTGGCGCCGGGTCCTGGGCCTGCGCGAGATGTTGACAGATCTGCATGGTCTCCCCTTCGTTCGAACACTGACGATCGTACGGCCGGAGCCGCGGTGCGGCCTCCAACGCCTCGCAGTCCGGGTAACGAGCCGGTACGACAGGCGCCTGCCGCACCGGGTCGTTGGGTAGGGTCTGGGCATGCGACCCCTTCCGCGACGAATCCCCGCCCTCGCCGCCTCAGCGCTCGCCGCCGCTCTGATCACCACCGGTTGCTCAGAGATCCAGGAGGTGAGCCAGGGTATCGACAAGGCACAGCAGTGCGTGCAGGCCGCGGGCATCGTCACCGAGACCGTCTCGAAGGTCTCCGGCCTGCTCAACGACCCCGCCGCGATGGAGCAGGCGCTGAAGGACGGGGGCGCCAAGCTGGGCGACCTGGCCGACAAGGCGGCCAACACCTCGCTGAAGGAGGCGGCCGACGGCGTCTCCAACACCCTGGAGGGCTTCAACGTCCCCGATGCCAACAGCGCCATCGACACCGCGCAGAAGGTGGCGACCGACTCGGTGCGGTGGGTCGAGCAACTGACCAACGCCTGCGGATAGCCCTCACCTGCGGGGGCTCCGTCAACCCGGGTTCTCTATGGGGAATGTGGCTGAAATAGCGTCGTTCTCATGAAGCCTCCGGAGCGTGAACCGGACCCCCGGTTCACCCTTGCCAACGAACGCACCTACCTGACCTGGCTGAGCACATCGCTCGCGCTGAGCGCGGGCGGTGTGGCCATGGCCGCGGTCTCCGCCGATGTCTTCGTCCCCTGGATGCGGACCCTGCTCGCGGTGGTCCTGGTGTCGTTGTCAGCTCTGGCGGCCGCGATGGCCTACCCCCGCTGGCGTCGTGTCCAGCACGCTCTGCGCAACTCCGCCCCGCTGCCGCCTCCCGCCCTCGCGCCCCTGTTCGGATACGGCGTGGCGACGGTCGCGGTGCTCGCCCTGATCCTCATTCTGCTGTCGCGATGAACAGCCCCTGGGACGAGGGCCTGCAGAGCGAGCGGACCCAGCTCGCCTGGATACGTACCAGCGCCATGCTGGCCGTCACCGCCCTGGCCGGTGCGGGCATCGCCCTGCGCGCCGGCACGCCCCTGATAGCGATCGTCCCCTTCGTTCCGGCCCTGCTCTGCGCCGGCCTCCTGCTGACCCACACGGGCATCCGTTTCCGCCGCGTCCAGGAGGCGCTCCACCAGAGCCGTCCCCTCGACAACCGGGCCGACGCCCTCATCGCCTGGCTCGGTACCCTTGCCACCGCGGCCGGAGCCATCGCCTTCGTGCTGGCGAGGTTCGGAAAGTAGGGACCTCGCGGCGGATGATCCGTCCGGCCGCCCGGCGCCGATCTCGGCGCACCTCGTCGCGAGCTGCGGGCCGTCCGCGCCGACCGGCCCCTCGGCCTGCCGCCGGGGCCCTTGCCCGACCGGATCGAGGCGGAGACGAACCAGCGCGCCGCGTGGCCGTACGAGATCCTGACCACCCGTGACCGGCGGGCCCTGCTGCCCGGCCGGGGCGTCCCCGGCCCGCCGTGCGGCCGTGAAACGGCCCGGCCGGCACCGGAGGCGCCCCGTGAACCGGATCGGGCTCGGTGTCGAGGGCCGGGTCCGGTGCCGGGCCGGACCAGGGCCGGACCAGGGCCGGATCAGGTCCGGTGGGGGCCGGTCAGGGGCGGGGGTCGCCGCCGAGGGCGACGGTCTCGGCGACCTCCGCGTGGCGCTCGGCCTCCTCGGCGGCGAACCGCTCGGTGTCGAGCTTCTCGGCGATGTCCTCGTCCTGCCGCATCAGCGCATCCAGGCTCTGGCCCGCCATGTCCAGCACGCCCATGTCGGCGTAGGCCTGCTGCAGGCGGGGGCTCCACAGCCCGATGTCCTTGACACAGGGAACGATGCGGCTGAAAAGCAGCGAGCGGAACAGCTTGAGATATTGGGATTTGTCAACGGATTCCATGGCATCGGCGACCTCGGCCTTGTTCAGGCCCAGGTTCTCCCAGGTCTCCTGGCCGCGCAGCCGGTCGCGCATCAGGTAGCAGCCCTCGATGACGAAGTCCTCGCGCTCGCGCAGCTCCGACTCGCTGAGCTGGCGGTAGTGGTCGCGCAGCGCCATCCGGCCGAAGGCCACGTGCCTGGCCTCGTCCTGCATCACGTAGGCGAGGATCTGCTTGGGCAGCGGCTTGGTGGTGATGTCGCGCATCACGCCGAAGGCGGCCAGGGCGAGGCCCTCGATGAGCACCTGCATACCGAGGTAGGGCATGTCCCAGCGGGAGTCGCTCAGCGTGCTGTCGAGCAGCGACTTCAGGTGCGGGTTGATGGGGTAGGCCAGCCCCACCTTCTCCTGGAGGAAGCGGGCGTAGGTCTCGGCGTGGCGGGCCTCGTCCATGGTCTGGGTGGCGGCGTAGAACTTGGAGTCGAGGTCGGGGACCGACTCCACGATCCTGGCCGAGCAGATCATCGCGCCCTGTTCCCCGTGCAGGAACTGGGAGAACTGCCAGGAGGCGCCGTGCAGGCGCACCTCCTTGCGCTGCTTTTCGTCCATCCGCTCCCAGAGCGGGGTGCCGTGGATCGCGATGGTCTCGTCGGGGACGCCGAGCACGTTGTACGGGTCGACCTCCAGGTCCCAGTCGATGCGTTTGACCGAGTCCCACTGCTTGTCCTTGCCCTTCTGGTAAAGGGCGAGCATGCGGTCCCTGCCGTTGTCGTACTCCCAGGTGAAGCGGGCGGCTCCGGCCGCCTCGACGTCCCACGTGGAAAGCTCGGCGGGGATGGTGTAGAGATCGTGTGTCGACATGCGGCCTCCAGAGACGTACACCGTACGTACGCAACGAGCGTGCCACGTACACTGTACGTACGTCAATGGAACCAATGAGGGGACAATGGTCATATGCCTGCCGAGCCACTGTCCCGAGCGCGCATCGTCGCCACGGCGATCGACCTGATCGAGCGGGAGGGTGCCGACGCGGTGTCCATGCGCGCGATCGCCGCCGAACTGGGTGTGGGCGTGATGTCGCTCTACAACCATGTGCCGAACAAGGAGGCGCTGCTGGACGCGGTGGCCGAGACCGTGCTGTCGCAGATCGAGTTCACCGACGACCCGGACGCCGAATGGACCGACCGGGTGCGCATGCAGGCGCTGGCCTTCCGGCAGATCGCGCATCACTACCCGCGGTGCACGATGGTGGTGGTCAGCCGCCAGCTCCGTTCCACCGCCGGGCTGCTCCCGGTGGAGCGGGCGCTGGCCACGCTGCGCGGCGCGGGCTTCGGGGGCGACGAGGCGGTGCGCGCCCTGCGGGTGTTCATCGCCTACATCGTGGGCTCGCTGCTGAGGGAGGTCGGGGTGACCCCGACGTTCGCCCCGGTGCACCGATCCGACGTCCGCGTCAGCGAGGTCGACCCCCTGCTGTTCCCACAGGTCGGTGAGCTGGCTCCGGCACTCCACGAGTGCGACCACGAGGCGGAGTTCGCCTTCGGCCTCGAACTGCTCATCCAGGCGATGGCCCTGCACCGCCGTAGGGGATCTGCCAGACGTGGG